>JAHEDL010000281.1 GCA_024641255.1 Pseudorhodobacter sp. | reverse complement strand
GAAACAACAGGCCTAGGCAAGCCGCGCCCGCCACCCCATATTGACGCCATGTTCAAACTCGCCCCCCTGATCGCCGCGCTTGCCTATGCGTTCTTGATGCTGCAGTTTTCGGTCTGGCGGACCAAGAAAACCTTGGCGGCGCAAAGCCATCCGCTGGTGGATGGCGAAATTCTGGCCTTGGCCGCGCGGATGGCCACGGCGCTGGAAATCCCGACCATCAAGGTCAATGTCTTCGAGGTAGAGGCGGTGAACGGTTTGGCTGCGCCGGACGGGCAAATTTACCTGACGCAAGGCTTTCTTGCCCGCTATCGGCATGGCGAGGTCACTGCCGAAGAACTGGCGTCGGTGATCGCGCATGAATTGGGCCATGTCGCCTTGGGCCATACCCGGCGGCGGATGATCGACTTTACCGGCCAGAACGCGGTGTTCGTTATGCTGTCGGCGCTGCTGAACCGGTTTCTGCCCGGCATCGGCATCTGGATCGCCAATCTGATTTCCACCGCGCTGATGGCGCGGATGTCGCGCCGCGACGAATTCGAAGCCGACGCCTATGCCGCGGCCTTGCTGATCAAATCCGGCATCGGCACGCAGGCGCAGGTTTCGCTGTTTCGCAAACTCGCCGCCCTGTCAAAATCTGCAGGCGCCGGTGTTCCGGCCTGGCTGATGAGCCATCCAGCCAGCGATGACCGCATCGCCGCGATCGAAGCGATGAGCGCGCGTTGGACAGCTGTCTAACATCGTAAACCGTGGCACAACTTGACCGCACAGATGCCTCCGGCGGGGATATTTAAGCCAAGAGGATGCAATTGCTCTTTCTTAAATACTCCCGCCGGAGGCGTCGCGGTGGTCAGCGGTGCGCGGGCGCAGGTTTGCGCTTAATCGGCCGTCGCCGTCATTGCTTTGGCCAGTTTTGGCAACTGCGCGCGTTTCAGCAGTTTTTTCAGCGGAATTTCCGTGCCAGCCATCCGTTCGGCGGTAGCGTGAACTTCCATGACGACCTGGGTCACGGCGTCGGGGTGGAACGACCATAGCTGCCACAGCAGACTGTCGGGGTCGCGGCGTTCAATGCCCTCTTCGGCCAGCACATGGCGCGGAAAGTCTTGGGCGTTGAAGGTCACGATGCAATCGGCGTGACCCGCGATTGCAACCGCCAGCACATGCAGGTCGTTGGGGTCCGGCAGCAGCAGGCGGGCTTCGATATTGGGCTGTTCGCGCAGGGCAAAGCGGGCGAAGGCGGCGCGCATCAGTTGCGCTTCGGCCTCGGCCTGCGCCTGTGCGAGGGGGCCGAGTTTGGCGGTGGCTCTGGTCCATTCGCGCAAGATGCGTTCAGACCAGAGCGGTTCGTATAGCCCGCGCGCCGCGACGCCCAGCAAGATTTCGCGCAAGACCGTCGGGTACAGCACGCAGGCGTCGAGGACGGCTTTCATCAGCCATCCAGCCGGAAGAACAGCGATTTAAGATAGGCGCTTTCAGCCAGTTGCGGCAGCATCGGGTGGTCTGGGCCTGCAAAGCCGGTGTGCAGCAATTGCCCACGACGGCCACCGCGGCCAATGCCACGGGCGGACGCGTTGCGGAAGGCCGACAGGTCGGCGGCATGCGAGCAGGAGCAGAGCACAAGATAGCCCCCGGGGGCCACAAGCGGTGCCGCCAGCCGCGCCACGCGTTCATAGGCGCGCAAGCCCGCCTCTAGCGCCGGTTTCGCCGGAGCGAAGGCCGGTGGGTCGCAGATCACCAGATCAAACTGTTCGCCTTCGCGCCCCAAGGCTTCAAGCACGTCAAAAGCGTCGCCCTGACGGGTTGCGAAGCGGTCGGCAAAGCCCGAAAGCGCCGCGCCCTGCCCCGCCAAAGCCAAGGCTGCGGCAGAGGCATCAACCGCCAGCGCCGAAGTCGCACCGCCCGCCAGCGCCGCCAGACCAAAGCCGCCGACATGGGCGAACACGTCCAGCACGCGCGCGCCCTGCGCCAACCGCGCCGCGAAAGCGTGGTTCGGGCGTTGGTCAAAGAATAGACCGGTTTTCTGCCCGCCGGTCACATCAGCCAGATAGGTGGCGCCGTTCATCGGCACCTGCACCGGCGCATCGATGCCGCCTTGCAGCACCACGGTTTCTTCGTTCAGGCCTTCCAGCCCGCGCGACCGGCCGGTGGCGTTCTTGATCACGGTCTTCACGCCGGTCACTTCGACCAATGCGGCAACCAGCACCTCAAGATGGGTTTCGGCCCAAGCCGCGTTCGGCTGGATCACCGCGGTATCGCCAAAGCGGTCGATGATGATGCCCGGAAGGCCATCGGCTTCGGCGTGGACCATCCGGTAGAACGGTGCATCGTAAAGCCGGCTGCGCAGCGACAAGGCCCGCGCCAGTTTGGCGACAAACCAGGCCTGATCCAGCGTGGCATCGGGATCGCGGTCCAGCATGCGCGCGATGATCTTGGATTTGGTGTTCACCGTCACCAGACCCAGATCGCGGCGTTCGCCATCCACCAGAATCGCCAAAGCGCCGGGTGCCAGGTTTTGCGTGCGCCGGTCGGTCACCAGTTCGTCGGCGTAGACCCACGGGAAGCCATGGCGGATGGCGCGTGCCTCTGCCTTGGGCTTCAGGCGAACAACGGGATGACGGCGGACGATGGCATCGTCTGCGGCCTCTTCAGCGGGGGATTGGGAAATCGGGGAGGTCATGATGACCTTCCCCTTACTGTGTTCCAAAG
>JAHEDL010000636.1 GCA_024641255.1 Pseudorhodobacter sp. | reverse complement strand
AATCGCGATGTCATTCAGGCTGACAGGATCAATGCCGCGACGACCACGCTGCGCGGCTTCAACCTCTTCGCCGATCCAGCGGGCTTCTTCTTCGCCATCCCAATGGCCAATCAGCCGGACCTTTTCGCCGCCCTCGGCTTCGGTCCACAGGGTTTTGCCCAAACGCCCGGCGTTGCTGGCGATGATGCCCGACGCGGCTGCCAGAATATGCGCGGTCGAGCGGTAGTTTTGTTCCAGCCGCACCACTTTGGCACCCGGAAAGTCGGCTTCGAAGCGCAAGATGTTGCCAACCTCGGCGCCGCGCCAGCCGTAGATCGACTGATCATCATCGCCAACGCAGCAGATGTTGCGATGCGACTGCGCCAGAAGCCGCAGCCACAGATATTGCGCGACGTTGGTGTCTTGGTATTCGTCGACCAGAATATAGCGGAACCAGCGCTGATATTGTTCCAACACATCGGGGTGTTTTTGAAAGATCACCACGCAATGCAGCAACAGATCGCCAAAGTCGGTGGCGTTCAGGGTTTTCAGACGGTCCTGATATTGTTCGTAAATCTCGGTGCCGCGATTGTTATAGGCGGCGGATTCAGAGCTTGGCACCCGATCGGGCGTCAGCGCGCGGTTTTTCCAGCTGTCGATGATCGACGCCATCATCCGTGCCGGCCAACGCTTTTCGTCGATATTGGCGGCCACGATCAATTGTTTCAGCAGGCGCAGCTGATCGTCGGTGTCCAGAATGGTGAAGTTGGATTTCAACCCGACCAGTTCGGCATGGCGGCGCAGGATTTTCACCGAAAGCGAGTGAAACGTGCCCATCCACGGCATGCCTTCGGCGACATCGCCCAGCAAACGGCCAACACGGTCTTTCATTTCGCGCGCGGCCTTGTTGGTGAAGGTCACCGACAGAATTTCATTCGGCCGGGCTTTGCCCATCCGCAACAGGTGCACAATGCGTGAGGTCAGCGCCTTGGTCTTGCCAGTGCCCGCCCCCGCCAGCATCAGCACCGGGCCATCCAACGCCTCGACCGCGGCGCGTTGCGCGGGGTTCAGATCGTCAAGATAGGGCGTGGGGCGTGCCCCAAGGGCGCGCTGTGACAGCGGCACCGCCGCTTCGAATGCATCATTGTCATCGGACCAGTTCATGGCGGCAATCTAGCGGGGTTTTCGGCCAAGATAAAGAATTGTTCCCGCATTGTTCGCATGATTTCTGACCGGGGTGCGCAAGGCGGGTACAGCGTTGGCTGCGGGCTGGCGGCGATGCGGTTGCAAGGGGAATTTGGCGGGGGTGCCGCGCAAAACAGCTATCGAAACCACGAAGGTTCGGCTAATTTGACGGAGCTGTGTATTTCTTCAGCTTGTCGGCCAATTCATTTGTAAAAATTAAGGATTACGCGCTTGGTTACGATCACCGATCCGCTTTTTGCCAGCCAGTGGCACTTTGGCCTAATGGGCAACATTCAACGCATCTGGGATGAATATACCGGTGTCGGCGTGCATGTCGGTGTGTTTGACGATGGCGTGCAATATAACCATCCCGACCTTGCCGCGAATTACGATGCATCCAAGCATTTCAGCTATAACAACATCACCTATAACCCCTCTCCGATCACCCGAACCGGGGCGGACCCAGATGCGCATGGCACATCGGTGGCGGGGCTGATTGCCGCGGCGCGCAATGGTGTGGGCGGTGTGGGCGTGGCCTATGGTGCCAAGATTACCGGCGTGAACATGCTGAGCGATCCGGCGCTGCAGACCGATGCGATGGCCGACCGGGTGCTGCGCCATGGCGCGACTTTTGATGTGATGTCAAACAGTTGGGGCTATACGCCCTATTTCGAAACCTATCAAAACGCCGGACTGGCAGGGTCTACCAGCGCCACGACCATTGCCGCCTATGACTACAATACCCGCGTCGGGCGTCACGGGCTGGGCACGGTTATTGTGCAAGCGGCGGGAAATGATGCCAGCAACGCCAATGCCGATGGGGTGAACACCGCGCGGTCGCTGATTTCAGTTGCGGCGCTGGACCGCTATGGCAGCGTGACCTCTTACAGCAACACCGGCGCGAATATCTGGATTTCGGCAGGTGCCGCGTCGGTGACCACCGACCTGACCGGCAGCAATGGCTATAACACCAAGGCAGGCACGGCGGGCGATTACCAATCGACCTTTGGCGGCACCTCGGCGGCGACTCCGGTGGTGGCAGGTGTGGTGGCGCTGATGCTGGATGCCAACGAAGGCTTGGGGTGGCGCGATGTCAAAGAGATTTTGGCCAATAGCGCCAGCCTGACCGGATCTATCATCGGTGGCAGCGCGACCTATGAAACCACCGGCACCCGGTTTCAGGTGATCGACCGCAACACCGGTGGCGGTCTGGTGCGCGATGGCGACAGTTGGAACGACGGTGGCCGCGCGATCAGTTGGGATTACGGGTTTGGCCGGGTAAACGCCTTTGCCGCCGTGCGTTTGGCCGAGGTGTGGACGCTGATCAACGGGCCTGCGCAAACCTCTGCCAATGACCGTGAGTTGGCGTTCACCAACCCGACCGATGTGCGGATGACCTTTTCGGGTGGGCTTGGCACGGCGGCGTCTTCGGTGGCCTGCACCACCCATATGGAGATTGACTATATATCGGTCACGCTGGGGTTTGATTTTACCGCCCCCACCGGGTCTGCCGCCGGGCTGTCGATCACGCTGCTGGGGCCG
>JAHEDL010000634.1 GCA_024641255.1 Pseudorhodobacter sp. | reverse complement strand
CGCGTGTGCAGGTGCATGAAAGAGCCGTAGAAATAGGGGTCTCCTTCGCACAGCACGATGACCTCTGTCGTTTGCGACAGGGTGGCCAAACGATCGGCCCAATCATCGTAAAACTGTGCCAAAGCTTGATTGTATTCAGGGCTGTCAAACGGCAGTTCGGTGGTGACAGGGTATTCCATGGCATATTCGGTCACGCCATTGGCCAACATGCCTTCGACGATACGCCGCGCCTGACCGGCACGCCCGGCCTTGCGGAAATAGGCAACGTGCTGCGCCCCACGGATCAGCCGATCAGATTTCACCGAAATCAGATCAGGATCGCCGGGGCCAAGGCCCGTGCAGATAATCTTGCCCATTCACTCCACCCGACTTGCAAGCGCGTTGATCGCGGCAACCGTAATCGCAGACCCGCCCAAACGTCCCTGCACGATCATTGAGGGAACTGGAAGGTCTTCCATCAACGCCTGCTTCGATTCCGCCGCACCGATGAAGCCGACAGGACAACCGATAATTGCGGCAGGGCGCGGACAAGACGGGTCTGCCAACATGTTCAAAAGATGGAACAACGCGGTGGGCGCGTTGCCAATCGCCACCACAGATCCGGCCAGTTTCGGGCGCCACAGTTCAAGTGCCGCAGCCGAACGGGTGTTCGACATTTCTTTGGCCAAGGCAGGCACGCTGGCATCGTGCAATGTGCAGATCACCTCGTTGTCGGCGGGTAAACGCCCCCGTGTTACGCCTTCGGACACCATGCGCGCATCACAAAAGATCGGCGCACCCGCTTCAAGCGCGGCGCGGGCGGCAATCGCCATGCCATCCGAAAACTGGATGTACTGCTCCAGCCCCACCATACCGGCGGCATGGATCATCCGCACCGCGACGATTTCTTCTTCCGGGGAAAAGCGGGCAAGATCGGCCTCGGCGCGGATCATCGCGAAGGAACGACGGTAAATTTCGGCACCATCGGTGATATAGCTGTGCATCAGGCGTCTCGGTTCGAAAAAAGGGTCAAAAGGGTTTCCGCTGACAATCCGATCGTGTCGGGAGCAGCAGCGGCGGTGCCGTGGTGGATAAGGTCAAAGCCTTGTGCCGTGGCGGTGAGGGTTTGAACAGGCGTCGGATGCGCGCAGCCTTTGGCGCAGCCCGAGACATGCAGAACTGCGCCTTGCGGCACATAAGGCGCCAGCGCGCGCGCCAGTGCCCGGGTGGGTTGCAGCGCTTGCACACAGCCCGGCGCGCCGGTGCAGGCGATGACGCGAAGCAGCGGGTCTGTGGCGTCGGTGATCAGACCCGGAATATGGGGCAAAGCGCCTTCGACCAGCAGCATGCGCCACGGGGTGACGCGAAGCGGGCCAGATTTGGCAAGTGCTGCCAGCGTTTCGGCCCGCATCTGCCCAAATTCGAACGCCACCAAACTGCCCGCAGACACCGGGCCGACCACGGGTTGTGGCAGCGCCGCTGCGCGCGGCTCGGTATGCTCTGGCGGCAAGGCCACGCGTTTCAACAAAGCCGCCATCCGGCCGCGCCCAGCGGTGACGCCGCCTTGGTTCATAAACCAATGTGCCAAAGCAATCGCCTCGGCCACGGCGGTTTCGGGTGTAACGGGCTTACCAAAAGCCGCGCCTTGCGCACAAAGCAACAAGCCATTCGGGCCAGTTTCCAGCCAGATATCCGCAGAAACATCGCGCAAAACCGGGGCGCTGGCGGTATCAAGCACGAAGCCAAACTTCCCCGGCAGTTGCGGCGCGTCTGGTGCGGCCAAAGCCGCGGTCAGTTCCGCCGCAAGGTTTTGGGTGCCATCGCCATCATGCCAAAACGGGGTCACAACAATATTGCGACGGCCTTCGGCCTCGGCACTGGCGTCGATCAGGCCCAATGTCCGCAGGCCATCAATCAACGTCGCGTGGCTGCTTTCAGTGACACCGCGCAACTGCACATTGGCGCGAGACGACAGGTCAATCAGGCCGTTGCCGTGCACGGCCGCCAGCTGCGCGATTTTTGCCGCCTGTTCAGAGGTCAGACGCCCACCGCGCGGACGCACCCGCACCACCAGCCCATCGCCAGACGCCATCGGGCGCAGCGCACCGGGGCACCAGCCTTGAATGATTGGCGACGCCGCAGTCATTCTGCCGTCCCCATCATGGCGGCAATCGAATTGCGGCGGGTGATCCACAGCCCGGCATCGGCCAAAGCCCGAAACCGGTCGCGCAGCGCCGCCAATGCTGCCGGATTTTCCGCCTGCATAAAGGCAACCAGATCGGCGCGGCCAAGCGTTGCATCGTGATACAAATCAAACAGATGCGCCGGCACGTCGCGGGTTAGATGGGCAAAGGCCGCAAGGTTATCAAGCGTGGCAGTGACTTCGGCAGCGCCGCGAAAGCCATGACGCATCATGCCAGACGCCCAATCGGGGTTTGCAGCGCGGGCGCGGACAACGCGCGCCACCTCTTCGCCGACAAGTCGCGCCCGCGGCGCATCGGGGCGGGTGGCATCAAGGTGATAAAGCGTTGGTTCTGCGGCCCCAACAGCGGCCATCGCCGCCGCAAAGCCACCTTCGTGCGCGGCATAATCGGGTGCCAACAACACGTCGGTTTCCACCAGATCCTGCACATGCGCAAAGCCATCGGCGGCGCGCAAACGGTCTTCCAATGCGGCGCGATTGTGCTGCGCCTGCCCTTTGGCATCGACCGTCCAATCAGAGGCGGAAA
>JAHEDL010000631.1 GCA_024641255.1 Pseudorhodobacter sp. | reverse complement strand
TGGGGCTGCAGGGGCGGCGCTGGAACGATTGTCAGGGCGACGAAAAGAAAGCCCTGCGCAAACGGTTCGATGCCATCAAAGCATCGGTCAGCGGCACAAAAGAAAAGGGCCGCTCCGATCTGGAAGCGGCCCTTCAATTCTTTGGGGTGATCGAGCGCCGCTAACGGCGCAAGACCGAAACCCGATCTTAGCCAACCAGTTCAAGGCCCGAGAAGAAGAACGAGATTTCGCGCGCAGCCGAAGCTTCCGAATCCGACCCGTGAACCGAGTTTTCGCCGACCGACAGCGCGAACTCTTTACGGATGGTGCCTTCAGCGGCGTTTGCCGGGTTGGTTGCGCCCATGACTTCGCGGTTTTTCAGGATGGCGCCTTCGCCTTCCAGAACCTGCACCACAACCGGCTCGGACGACATGAATTCGCACAGCTCGCCATAGAAGCCACGCTCGGAATGCTCTGCATAGAACGCGCCAGCTTGCGCGGGCGACAGGTGGATGCGCTTGGATGCAACAACGCGCAGGCCTGCGTCTTCGAACTTGGCAACGATTTTGCCGGTCAGGTTGCGCTTGGTTGCATCGGGCTTGATGATCGACAGGGTGCGTTCGATGGCCATTTGGCTCTCCATAAGGTGGGGCGACAAGCGCCCGGAATTGATGTGCGCGCCTGCTAGCACGCGCGAGGCCGATTGAAAAGCCGCGTCGCGCAGGCACAGACTGCGGCAGCAAGGGCCGCATTGTGCATGTGTTTCACAAAACATAGCGGAAAAATAACAGCGCCATCGACCTGACCGTTGACGTCGGCCCCCCCATAGGGCAAGCCCCGGCCATGCTGAAAATCGAAGACATCACCTATTCCGTCGAAGGCCGCCCTCTGTTCGAGGGCGCTTCTGCAACCATTCCCACCGGCCATAAGGTTGGTCTTGTCGGCCGCAATGGCGCGGGCAAAACCACGTTGTTCCGTCTGATCAAGAAGGAACTGGCGCTGGAAAGCGGCGAAATCTCGATGCCGTCGCGCGCGCGCATCGGCGGGGTGGCGCAAGAGGTGCCGTCCTCTTCCACCAGCCTGCTTGATACGGTGCTGGCGGCAGATACCGAACGGGCCGCCTTGCTGGCAGAATCGGAAACCGCCACCGATCCGCACCGCATTGCCGAAATTCAGCACCGCTTGAACGATATTGATGCGTGGTCTGCCGAAGGCCGCGCCTCTAGCATCCTGAAGGGCCTTGGCTTTGATGCCGAGGCGCAACTGCGGCCATGTTCTGATTTTTCAGGCGGCTGGCGGATGCGTGTGGCGCTGGCGGGGGTGCTGTTTTCGCAACCTGACTATCTGTTGCTGGACGAACCTACCAACTATCTTGACCTAGAAGGTGCCTTGTGGCTGGAAAGCTATTTGCAGAAATATCCGCATACCGTGCTGATCATTTCGCACGACCGCGGGCTGTTGAACCGCTCTGTCACCGGCATTTTGCACCTTGAGAACAAGAAACTGACCTATTGGTCCGGCCCTTACGATCAGTTCGCCCGCCAAGTCGCCGAACGCCGTGCGGTTTTGCAGGCCGAAGCCCGCAAACAAGACGCCCGCCGCGCGCATTTGCAGGCCTTCGTTGATCGCTTCAAAGCCAAGGCTTCGAAAGCGGCGCAGGCGCAGTCGCGCGTGAAGATGCTGGAAAAGATGGAAACCATCACAGCGCCCGAAGATGCCAAGAAGGTCGTGTTTACCTTCCCCGAACCCGAAGAGTTGTCGCCGCCGATCATCAACATGGAAGGCGTGTCTGTGGGCTATGGTGGCCCGCCGATCTTGAAAAAACTGTCGCTGCGTATTGACCAAGATGACCGCATCGCGCTGCTGGGCCGCAATGGTGAAGGCAAATCCACGCTTTCGAAACTGCTGGCGGGCAAACTGCAAGCGCTGGAAGGCAAGTTTACCCGTTCATCAAAGCTGCGCATCGGCTATTTCGCCCAGCATCAGGTGGACGAGTTGCATATCGACGAAACGCCGCTGCAGCATGTAATGCGCCTGCGCCCCGGCGAAGGCCAACCCAAGCTGCGCGCGCGGTTGGCGGGGTTCGGCTTGATGGCTGATCAGGCCGAAACAGTGGTCGGGCGGCTGTCAGGTGGCCAGAAAGCCCGGCTTTCGCTGTTGCTTGCCACGATTGATGCCCCGCATCTTCTGATCCTTGACGAACCGACCAACCACCTTGACATGGAAAGCCGCGAGGCATTGGTCGAGGCGCTGACCGAATACTCCGGTGCGGTGGTGTTGGTCAGCCACGACATGCACTTGCTGTCTTTGGTGGCCGACCGCCTTTGGCTGGTGAAGGGGGGGGCTGTGCAGCCCTATGGCGAAGACCTTGAAGCCTATCGCCGCCAACTGCTGGCAGGTGATGAAGAAGCCAAGCCCGCCAAGCCGGTTGAGAAACCCAAGAAGGTGTCGCAAGACGAGGTCAAGGCTTTGCGCGCCGAAGTTCGCAAGAACGAAGAAAGGCTCGACAAGCTGAACGAGATGCGCGACCGTTTGGCCAAGAAACTTGCGGACCCCGAGCTTTATGAAACGGCGCGGGCCGGTGAGTTGGACACCTGGAACAAGAAATACGCCGAGGTCATGGATGGCCTTGATCGTGCCGAGGCGATGTGGCTTGCGGCGCAGGAAAAACTTGAGGCAGCAACCAAGCAATGACATCGGCGTTTCTGATCACCGCATTTGCCACCCTGTTTGTGGTGATCGACC
>JAHEDL010000264.1:11145-13725 GCA_024641255.1 Pseudorhodobacter sp. | reverse complement strand
ATCGGCAAGTGACGCGGCCAGCGCGGCCACGGCGGCGTGGCGGTCGGCCACCTCGACGATGCGGGCGGCGTTCAGCGGGTGCGGCAGGGCGGCCAGATCATCGCGGAACTGTTCGGTGACGGCGGCAAGGTCGGCGGCGCAATGGAACACCGACTCGCGGTCGGTATAGCCGCCATCGCCCAGCACGCGCAGGATTTCAACTTCGTCCAAGGCGTTGTCGCCTTCGTCATCGGTGAAATCGGCGGCATCAAGGCCAAGGCCATACCACACCGGAATTTGGTGGCCCCACCACAATTGACGCGAGATGCACCAAGGTTCGATATTCTCAAGCCAGTGGAAATAGGTGCGCTCGCCCGATTGCGGCATGATCTGGGTGCGGCCATCGCGCACCGCATCCAGCGCCGGGCCAACGATCTTGGCGGTATCGACAAACCACTGGTCGGTCAGCATCGGTTCGATCACCACTTTCGACCGGTCGCCGAAGGGCTGCATGATTTTCTTGGCTTCGACAAAGGGTTCGCGGGTCAGATGTTCCGACCCGGTTTCTTCGTCGATTTCGCTGATCAGGGTCGAGACGCAAAGGCCGATGGCGTTGATGTCGGCAATGACTTGGGCGCGGGCGTCGAACCGGTCAAGGCCGCGGTATTTTTCCGGCACCAGGTTCAGGCTGTCGACTTCGGTTTCGCTGGTGGGCGACCCGGCGGCGATTTCGCGGGCGCGCGCCACGGCGGTGGCATAGGGCGCACCATCGGCCCGCATCGCGCCACGGGTGTCCATCAACCGATACATCGGCAGGCCGTTGCGCTTGGCGACCTGATAGTCGTTGAAGTCATGCGCGCCGGTGATCTTCACCGCGCCCGAACCAAAGGTCGGATCGGGGTATTCATCGGCGATGATCGGGATCAGACGGTCGCACAGCGGCAGTTGCACCATCTTGCCGACGATGGGCGCATAGCGTTCATCCGACGGATGCACCGCCACCGCGCCGTCGCCCAGCATGGTTTCGGGGCGGGTGGTGGCGATAGAAATGTAGTTGCGGGTTTCGCGCAGCGTGACGTTGCCGTCTTCGTCTTTTTCAATGTATTCATAGGTTTCGCCACCTGCGAGCAGATATTTGAAATGCCACATGTGGCCGGCGACTTCGATATTCTCGACTTCCAAATCGGAAATGGCTGTTTCGAAATGGGGGTCCCAGTTCACCAGCCGCTTGCCGCGATAGATCAGGCCCTTGTTGTACATGTCAACAAAGACCTTGATCACCGCATCGGGGAAGTTGCCCGACATGGTAAAGGCCTCACGGTCCCAATCGCAGGTGGCTCCCAGCCGCTTCAACTGGTTGATGATGGTGCCGCCGGATTGCTCTTTCCACTCCCAGACCTTGTCCAGAAAGGCCTCGCGGCCCATCTCGCGGCGCGAGGGCTGCTGGGTCTGCGCCAGCTGCCGTTCCACCACCATTTGGGTGGCGATGCCGGCGTGGTCGGTGCCCGGCTGCCACAGCGTGTCAAACCCGCGCATCCGGTGCCAGCGGATCAAGATATCTTGCAGCGTGTTGTTGAACGCATGGCCCATATGCAGGCTGCCGGTGACGTTCGGCGGCGGGATCATGATGGAAAAGGGGTCCGCCCCGGCCTTGGCATTTGCGCCAGCCTTGCCGACCTTGCGGTCGATCCACAGCTTCGAAATCCGCGCTTCGGCTTCTGCGGCGTTGAAGTTCTTTTCCATCGGCATTTTGGGTATCCTCGAAAACACGCTGTCTTCTACCCAATCGCAGCCGGAACGCCAAGCGCCTGATCCTTGCTCTTTGCTGAAATACTCCCGCCGGAGGCGCCGGGTTTTCCACCCGTGCACCCGTTTTTCGACATGGCGGCAGCGCGGGCGGAGGGGGCTCGATGCCCCCGACGCCCGCCCCTTGGCTGGCTTAAGCCGGGCCGACCACCGCAAAGCGGGCGCCTTGCGGGTCGTGGGCTTGCACGATGAAGGCGCCGCCGGGCACTTCGGCGGGGCCGTGCAGCACCTGGCCACCGGCCTTGGTGATCGCCGCAATCGTCGCCGCCGCCGAGCTGGTGCCGAAATAGACGCACCAAGCGGCGGGGCCGGGCTGGTCGAAGAAGCCGCCGATGTCCTGACCATTTGCGGCAAAGACGTGGTAGGTCATCGTCGGGCCCATCGGCATCGACCGGCTGACCGTCCAGCCAAACAGTGCGCCGTAGAAGGCGGCGGCGGCCTTGGCGTCGGGGCTGGCGTGGTCGTGCCAATTGCCGTGACCGGTTTGCTTTTGGTCAAACGCGCCACCTTGGCCGCCGGGCAGCGGCTGCAAAATCGCAAAGCCTGCGCCCTGCGGGTCGATCAGCACCGCAAACCGTCCGGTGCCGGGAATATCGGCGGGTGGCACGATCAGCTTGGCGCCCAAGGACTGGGCCTTGGCGGCGGTGGCGTCGCAATCATCGACGGCGGTGTAAAAGCTCCACGCGACGGGCTGTTCGGGGCTTTCGACCTTCATCATGCCCGCAACCATGCCGGTTGCGGTCGAGGCCATCAGATACTCCATCCCCGGGGTGTTGCTGTTGGTCCAACCCCAGC
>JAHEDL010000264.1:594-11135 GCA_024641255.1 Pseudorhodobacter sp. | reverse complement strand
GACGGCGGTGTAAAACTGTTGTGCTGCGGCAGTGTCGCTGCTGGCCAATTCGTACCAGCAAGGCATTCCGTGATGTGACATGGCATCCTCCATTGCAGAGGCTGCAGTGTGCGACTGTGGGCGCACAAAAACAACGGGGCGCTTTGGGTTAAACCGCGCGATCCAGTCGGGTTGACAGGTGGATCAGGCTTTCGGAACTTTTCACCCCGGTCAGCGCGCCGATCTGGTCCAGCACCTGATCCAGCACCTGGGTGTTGCTGGCGGCGATTTGTAGCAGCAGATCAAAGCGGCCAGAGGTGGTGAACACCCGTTCAACTTCGCTGATTGCCTTCAGCCGGGTCAGGATGGCGGCCTGCGAGCGCGGTTCGATGGTCAGCAAGACGCTGGCGCGCAAGCGGCCCTGCCGCGCAGCTTCGCCCAGTTTCAGGGTATAGCCCGCGATGACGCCAGAGGTCTCTAACCGCTCTAGCCGGGCCTGAATTGTCGAGCGTGCCACCTTCAAACGGCGGGCCAGAGTGGCCACTGACATGCGTGCATCCGCCCCCAGCAGGGTCAGAATGTTGCGATCCAGCTCATCCATACAGTATGTATCCTTTTTTCGTCATTATAACGAAGAATTCCGGCATTTATATAGTTTTGTTCGGTGAAGTTGTACCCCATATGCGGCATCCTTAGTTGCAGGAAAAGGGCGGCTCATACGCACCTGGCCTGGTTGGAAAAACCTCGCAGGTGCCCGTGCTTTTGCCATTGATTTTGGCGGCAACGAAAGGGGACTTGCATCTTGTTGGCAGAAAGGATCACGCCGATGGGACTGTCCAAAACAATCTGGACCAATCCGACCGAATTCCTCCGCAATCAGCAGCCGGAAAATCCGGTTCTGTTTTTTGCGCCTCAGGCCGTGCAAGCCGTAGCCCGCAAGTTTCTGGATGGTTTTCCGGGCCTTGTGACCTATGCGGTGAAGTCGAATCCCGGTGAAGAAGTCATTGAAAACCTGATCGCCGCTGGCGTGAAGGGCTTTGACTGCGCCTCGCCGTTCGAGATCGACCTGATCCGCCGTTTGGACCCGGATGCAGCGATTCACTATAACAACCCGGTGCGGTCGCGCGCCGAGATTGCCCACGCGGTTGCGCGGGAAGTGAAGTCGTACTCTGTTGATTCGCATAGCGAATTGGCAAAACTGATCGAAATGGTTCCGGTTGCGGGCTGTGAAATTTCGGTGCGCTTCAAGCTGCCGGTGGCAGGGGCTGCCTATAACTTTGGTGCCAAGTTTGGTGCGACCGAAGATGTGGCGGTGGAACTGCTGAAGAAGGTTGCAGCGGCGGGCTATATTGCGTCGATCACCTTCCACCCCGGCACGCAATGCACCGATCCGGCGGCTTGGGCGTCTTACATCCGCGAAGCAGCGGTGATTGCGCAGCGTGCCGGCGTGAAGATTGCCCGTCTGAACGTGGGCGGCGGTTTCCCGAACCACCGCGCCGTTGGGGTAGAGCCGCAGTTGGACGCGACTTTTGCCACCATTGACCGGGTGGCGACCGAAGCGTTTGGCGCGGATCGTCCGGCGTTGGTGTGCGAACCGGGCCGCGCGATGTGCGGCGATGCGTTCACGCTGGCGGCGCGGGTGAAAGCGGTGCGCGATGACACCCATGTGTTCCTGAACGACGGTGTTTATGGGTCGTTGTTCGAATTGGGTCAGATTGGCATTATTGATCGGATCGAAGTGCTGTCGCCCGAAGGCGTCAAGCGCAGCGGTGCGGTGTTGCCACGGATCTGCTTTGGCCCGACCTGCGATTCGGTTGACCGGTTGCCGGGCGATGTGCCGTTCCCGTCGGACATTGCCGAGGGCGATTATGTGATCGTGCACGGTATGGGTGCCTATTCCACCGTCACCAACAGCCGTTTCAATGGCTTTGGCGAGTTGGGAATGGTGACGGTTCTGTCGCAGAAGATCTGATTTCGGCCTAATCGCAAGATTAACGCGCCCCTGACTGGACAAACCCAGTCAGGGGCGTAGTTTTTCCCGAACAGCAGGTTCGGGGGACTTAATGGCGAAATTCGGCGTGGCGCAGGGGCGTGGTCGGCTTGAGGATCAGCGCTTTCTGACCGGGGCGGGGCGCTATGTTGATGATATTGCGCCAAAAGACAGTCTGGTTGCGTATTTTTTGCGCGCGCCGATGGCGCATGGCCGGATAGCCGCGCTGGACCTGACAGCCGCGCGGGCGGCGGCCGGCGTGCATCTGGTGCTGGATGCGGCGGGGCTGGCGGCGCTGGGTGTCGATCTTGCGATGGAAGCCGAGTTGGTGGCGGGGCGCAGTGGTGCCGGGGCGGGGCCGGAGCGCCCGGTTCTGGCGCGCGGCGTGGTGCGCTTTGCCGGTGAGGCGGTGGCGGTTGTGGTGGCTGAAACCCTGGCACAGGCGCGTGATGCGGCAGAGTTGATCGGGCTGGAGGTAGAAGACCTGGCCGTCCACACGGCAGTGGCGGTGGGCGGCGCGGCGATCCACCCCGAAGCGCCGGACAATCTGGCGTTTGACTATTCGGTGGGCGATGAGGCCGGAACCGCGGCGGCGCTGGCCGCATCGGCGCATCGCATCGCGTTAGAGGTGGTGCATAACCGGATCATCGTCGCCTCTATCGAGCCGCGCGCGGCTTATGCCGAATGGGCCGAGGGGCGGCTGCATCTGTGTGTCAACGGGCAGGGCGTGTGGATTCAAAAGCGCGAATTGGCGCGGATGCTGGGGTTGGATCGCGGTGCGGTGCGGGTGACGAACCCCGATGTCGGCGGCGGTTTTGGCATGAAGTCAATGACTTACCCGGAATATGTGGTGATTGCGGCGGCCGCGCGGGCCTTGGCGCGCCCGGTGCGCTGGATCGCGGATCGGTCGGAAGCGATGCTGACCGACAACGCGGGCCGCGACCTGATTGCGCGGGCTGAAATCGGCTTTGATGCTGATCTGAATATCACGGCCTATGGCGTTAACCTTGTGTCCAACCTTGGCGCCTATAATTCGCAATACGGCCAAGCCATTCAGTCGGAGCTTTTTGCCAAAGTGTTGACCGGCGTTTACGATATTCCGGTGGCGCATCTGGGGGCGCTGGGGGTGTTTACCAACACCACGCCGGTTGATGCCTATCGCGGTGCCGGGCGGCCGGAAGCCAACCTGACGATTGAACGGGTGATGGATCACGCCGCGCGGGTGCTGGGGGTCGACGGGTTTGACCTGCGCGCCCGCAATGTCATCAAAACCTTCCCCTATCCGATGATTTCGGGCGAAGCGGTGGATTGCGGCGATTTTGCGCGGGTTCTGGCGGTGGCGAAAGATCGTGCCGATGTTGCAGGCTTTGCCGCGCGCAAAGCGGCCAGTCAGGCGGCGGGGCGGCTGCGCGGCCTTGGCGTTGCCAGCTATCTGGAGGCGATTCTGGGCAGCCCGGTGGAAACCTCGCGCATCGTGCTGGACGCGGATGGCGGGCTGACGATGTATGTCGGCACGCAGTCGAACGGGCAGGGCCATGAAACCGTGTATACCCGCATGCTGGCAGAGGCGACGGGGGTGGACCCGGCGCTGATCCGGATTGTGCAGGGCGATTCGGATCGTATTCGCCACGGCGGCGGCACCGGTGGGTCACGCTCTGTCACGGTGCAAGGCACGGCGACCAAGGCAACGGTTGCGGCGGTGGTCGATGGGCTGGCTGTGTTTTTGGCGGCGGAACTGGGCGTTCGCGATGTGACTTTTGCCGAGCATATCTTTGCCGCCCCCGGGTCTAACATGCGGCTGACCTTGGCCGAGGCGGCCGAACTGGCGCGGCAACACGGTAAGTCTGATTTGCTGGATGTGTCGCAAACCATTGAATTGGCGGCCGGGGCCTATCCGAACGGCTGCCATGTGGTCGAGGTAGAGGTTGATCCGGACACCGGCGGGCTGGTGGTGGAACGCTATACGGTTGTTGATGATTTTGGCACCCAGATGGCCCCCGAACTGGTGGCCGGGCAGGTGCAGGGTGGCATTGCGCAGGGCTTTGGTCAGGCGGTGACCGAAAACGCGGTCTATGCTGGCGACGGTCAGCTGCTATCGGGCAGTTTCATGGATTACGCGATGCCGCGCGCCAGCGATCTGCCGTTTATTTCGCTGCATGATGCGCCGACCTATACCAAAACCAACCCGCTGGGCATGAAGGGCTGTGGCGAGGCGGGCACGGTGGGGGCTTGTGGTGCGATTTCCAACGCGGTGCTGGATGCGCTTGCGCCGCGTGGCGTCACGCATGTGGATATGCCGCTGTCGCCATCGCGGATATGGGCCTGGCTGAAGGAGGCGGACGCTGTCGCTGATTGACAGATTTCGGCGCTGGTGGCGCGGTCATCCGATCGTTGAAACCGAGCCTGCCGCCGCCCCAGAACCGGGGCGACAGCGCGGTGTTGTCGATCATGTCATCATTCTGGACGGCACGCTTAGCACGCTTGAGCCGGGAAAAGAGGGAAATGCCGGGCTGATTTACAAGCTGCTGACCGAACATGGGCGGTCGGCGCATCGCACGGTTTATTATGAACCGGGCCTGCAGTGGGAAGGCTGGCGGCAGGGCATGAAGCTGGTGCAAGGCACCGGAATCAATCGGCAAATTCGGCGGGCTTATGGTTGGCTGGCCAGCCACTACCGCGAAGGCGACCGGATTTTTCTGTTGGGCTATTCTCGCGGCGCTTATGCAGTGCGCAGTTTGGCCGGGGTGATTGACCAAGTTGGGTTGCTGAAGCGCGACTATGCCACCGAACGCGGTGTGACGCAGGCCTATCGGCTGTATCAGCACGCCGCCGACGCTGCGGTGGTGCAAGACTTTGCGCGGCAGTTTTGCCATCACAGTGCCCCGATTGAAATGGTGGGGGTGTTTGACACCGTCAAGGCGCTTGGCCTGCGGCTGCCGCTGCTGTGGATGCTGACCGAAAAGAAGCACCTGTTTCACAACCACCATCTTGGCCCGTCGATCAGGCATGGATTTCAGGCACTTGCGATTCATGAAACCCGCGCGGTGTTTGACCCGGTGCTGTGGGAATGCCTGCCCGGATGGCAGGGCAATGTGCAGCAAATGTGGTTTCGCGGCGCGCATGGCGATGTGGGCGGGATGATCGGTGATTTGGCAGCGGCGCGGCCTTTGGCGAATATTCCGTTGGTGTGGATGCTGGAACGTGCCGAAGTGGTCGGTTTGGCCCTGCCGACCGACTGGCGCGCGCAGTTCCCCTGTGATCCGAAGGCACCGATGGTTGGCACCACGCGCGGTTGGGGCATGTGGTTTTTGCTGCGGCGCAAACGCGAGATTGGCCGCGACCCTTCAGAGGCGATTCACCCTTCTGCCGAAGGGCAGCGACCGTTTTCCTGGACGCCATGGCCGCTTTCGCGCCTGTTCTGACTTTACGGCGGCGGGTTTGATCAAATAGGCTTGCGCAAATCCTTCAGCCTGAGAGATGTCATGCGCCAAGTCACCGTCGCCGCCACCCAGTTTGCCTGCAGCTGGGATCTGCCCGCCAATCTTGACAAGGCCGAAGCGCTGGTGCGTCAGGCCGTGGCAAAGGGCGCGCAAGTTGTTCTGATACAAGAGCTTTTCGCGGCGCCGTATTTCTGCATCGAAGAGCGGGCGGAATATTTCCCGCTGGCGCTGCCAATGGCGGGGCATCCGGTGATCGCGCGGTTTTCGGCCTTGGCGAAAGAGTTGGGCGTGGTGCTGCCGTGTTCGTATTTCGAAAAGGCGGGGCAGGCGCATTTTAACTCGATGGCGATGATTGATGCCGATGGCCGGGTGCTGGGCAACTATCGCAAGACGCATATTCCGCAGGGTCCGGGCTATGAAGAGAAGTACTACTTCTCGCCGGGCGACACCGGTTACAAGGTTTGGGATACCGCGGCGGGGCGGATTGGCGTGGGGATTTGCTGGGACCAGTGGTTTCCCGAATGTGCGCGGGCGATGGCGCTGCAGGGGGCGGAATTGCTGCTGTATCCGACCGCGATCGGGTCTGAACCGCCGGCGCCGGGCTATGACAGCCAGCCGCATTGGGAGATTTGCATGCGTGGGCACGCCGGAAGCAACATCATGCCGGTGATCGCGTCGAACCGGATCGGCAGCGAAGTGGCGCCGGGTGGCACCGAGGTGACCTTCTATGGATCAAGTTTCATCAGCGACCACACCGGCCAGTTGGTGGCGAAAGCCAGCCGAGACCGTGAAGAGGTGTTGCTGGCGACCTTTGATCTAGACGCGATTGCGGCGCTGCGCGCCAGCTGGGGGCTGTTTCGCGATCGCCGCCCGCACACCTATGCGGCGGTGGCAACCTTGGATGGGCGCAGCTAGGTCTGCGTGTAAAGCCAGACCAGTCCCATCAAAATAGGTTGGTGAATCAGATAGATGGCCAGGCTGTGGCGGCCTGGCCAGGTTAGGGCGCTGGGCAGCGCCAGCCGCGACAGGCGCGACCACAGGCCAAGTTGGCTGCCGATTTTGCCCACTGTGATGCCCAGCAGCACCGCGCCAAACCACGGGAACACCGGTTCAAAATCCATCGTCCACGCGGGGTCGGTTGCAAGGCCCAAAAACCGCAGCAGCGGCGCGTTGAAGTTTGGCGATTGCCCCCAATAGGAACCGGCGATGAAAGCGGCAGCCAGCGCGGCGGTTACGGCGGCGGGCAGGCGCAGGGTGGCTAGGCCAAGCAGGCTGTAAAGCGCGATGGCGTGCAGGATGCCGAAATAGATGTAATAGTCTGGCATCGCAACGCGGGTGGCCAGCGTGACCAAGGCCGCAGCCGCGGCGATTTTGGCAAACCTGCGGCCAAAGGCGCGCCAGTGGATTGTTTGGCTATGGGCCAGCCACAGGCCAACGCCCGACAACAGCAAAAAGCTGCCGGCGACGATTCTGGCGTGGAAATAAAAGGCAGAGGTCTGGGCATAGCTGGCCGGGATGACGCCGAACATCAGCAGATCATAGGACAGGTGAAACGCGACCATGCCCAACAGGGCGGCGCTACGCAGGGCGTCCAAGGTGGGGATGCGGGAAGGGTGCGACACGGGCGGCCTCTTTGATTTGGCGCAGGCTCGCATTGTAGGCTTGGGCTTGCAAGGCCGCTGCCGGATGTTTCGGGCAAGCGGCCATAAAGCGAAAGGGCGGCTTTGAAAGCCGCCCTTTGCTGGGTTTAGCGATGTTTGACGTCGACGTAGTCGCGTTTCGGCGAGCCGACATAAAGCTGGCGCGGACGGCCAATCTTTTGGTTCTTTTCGGCGATCATCTCTTTCCACTGCGAGATCCAGCCGACGGTGCGCGAAATCGCGAAGATCGGGGTGAACATCGAAGTCGGGAAGCCCATCGCATCAAGGATGATGCCCGAATAGAAGTCGACGTTCGGATACAGCTTTTTCGAGATGAAATAATCATCCGACAGCGCGATCCGTTCCAGTTCCTTCGCCACTTGCAGCGTCGGGTTGTTGTGGATGCCCAACAACTCCAGCACCTCGTCTGCCGATTCCTTCATCACCGTCGCGCGGGGGTCGAAGTTCTTGTAGACGCGGTGGCCAAAGCCCATCAGGCGGAAGCCCGAGTTCTTGTCCTTGGCCTTGGCGATGTATTCCGGGATGCGGTCAACCGTGCCGATTTCGCGCAGCATTTCCAGACAAGCCTGGTTTGCGCCACCATGCGCCGGACCCCAAAGGCAGGCGATGCCAGCGGCGATGCAGGCGAAGGGGTTGGCGCCCGACGAGCCCGCCAGACGCACGGTCGAGGTCGAGGCGTTCTGTTCGTGATCGGCGTGCAACATCATGATCCGGTCCATTGCCTTGGCAAGGATCGGGTTCACCACATAGTCTTCGGCCGGAACCGAGAAGCACATGTGCAGGAAGTTGCCAGCGTAAGACAGCGAATTCTTCGGATAAACAAAGGGTTGGCCGACAGAATACTTGTAGGCCATCGCCGCGATGGTCGGCAGCTTGGCGATCATGCGGATCGCGGCCACTTCGCGTTGCCACGGGTCGTTGATGTCAAGGCTGTCGTGATAGAAGGCCGACATCGCGCCAACAACGCCCACCATGGTGGCCATCGGGTGGCTGTCACGCCGGAACCCACGGAAGAAGTTGTGGATCTGTTCGTGCAGCATGGTGTGGCGCGTTACGCGGCCTTCGAAATCGGCCAGCTGTGCTGCGTTCGGCAGTTCGCCGTAAAGCAGCAGATAGCAGACTTCGAGATAGGACGATTCTTTGGCCAGCTGATCAATCGGATAGCCGCGGTGCAACAGCTCACCCTTGTCACCGTCGATGAAGGTGATCGCGCTTTCGCAAGCGGCGGTCGAGGTGAAGCCGGGGTCGAAGGTGAACACGTCGGCTTGATCGTAAAGTTTACGGATATCAACTACATCCGGGCCGAGCGTCGGCGAATATACCGGCAGGTCATAGGACTTGCCGTCGAGGCTCAGCGTCGCAGTTTTGGTCGGTTCGGCCATCTTTGATCCCCCAATGGAAACCCGTCCTAAAGCAAGGGCGGGCCATGTTCCGTAACGGTGGGCGAAGGGCGGATC
This sequence comes from Pseudorhodobacter sp., assembly GCA_024641255.1. Taxonomy (GTDB): domain Bacteria; phylum Pseudomonadota; class Alphaproteobacteria; order Rhodobacterales; family Rhodobacteraceae; genus Cypionkella. The sequence continues at coordinate 2,608 of JAHEDL010000264.1, read as the reverse complement.
AGGCCGCCGCATCCTCCAGCCGTGCAATCGTTTCATCCTGACCGATGACAAGCATCATGTCATACACGCTAGGCGTGGCGCTTCGCCCTGCCAAGGCCGCCCGCAGCGGAGCGGCCAGCTTGCCAAAGCCAATCCCGTTTTCTGCGGCAGCATGGTTCAAGATCGGCTCCAACGCCTCTTTTGTCCAGCTAACATTTCGCAACTGCGGCGTCAACGATTTCAGTATACCACGGGATACCGAATCTAGTGCCTTCGCCGAAGCCTCGTCGGCAACGATGGGGCGCGAAACCATGGCAAACTGTGCCTTTTCAAGCAGTTCCGGGAAGGTTTTCGCGCGATCTTTCACGCAATACATGCCCTTCAACAGCAGATCATGCTGTGTTTGCGTCAGCTCTGGGCGTTTGGCGGCGACCAGATAGGCCTGCAATTCATGCAGCAGTGCAGCATCTTCGGCCATCGCAATGTGGTGGCCACAGGTGTTTTCCAGTTTCTTGAAATCAAGCCGTGCCGGTGCACGACCGATTCCCTTCAGATCGAACATCTGCATCGCTTCGGCGCTGGTAAAAATCTCGGCATCGCCATGCGCCCAGCCAAGCCGGGTAAGGTAGTTGCGCATCCCGGCCGCCGGGTAGCCCATCGCCTGATATTCGTCGATGCCGGTGGCGCCGTGACGTTTCGACAGCTTTTTGCCATCGGGGCCGTGAATCAGTGGAATATGCGCCCAGACCGGAATGTCCCAGCCCATCGCCTGATACACCATTGTCTGACGCGCCGCGTTGTTCAGGTGATCGTCCCCGCGAATGACATGCGTGACGCCCATGTCGTGATCATCGACGACAACGGCCAGCATGTAGGTGGGCGTACCATCAGAGCGTAAACAAATCATATCATCCAGCGTCGAATTCTGGATGACAACGCGGCCTTGCACCTGATCTTCGATCACGGTTTCGCCGTCGCGTGGGGCACGCATGCGAATGACATAGGGCGCGTCGGGGTGGCTGGCCGGGTCGGCATCGCGCCACGGGCTTTGAAACAGCGCATAAGACCCGCGCGCTTCGGCTTCGGCGCGGAAGGCGGCGATTTCTTCTTGGGTGCTGAAGCACTTATAGGCGGTGCCGCGGTCAAGCATCTGATGCGCAACGTCGGCGTGACGGTCTTTGCGGTCGAACTGGCTGACCACATCGCCATCCCAGTCAAGGCCAAGCCAAGTCAGGCCTTTGAGGATCGCGGCGGTTGCTTCGGGGGTAGAGCGTTCGCGGTCGGTATCTTCGATGCGCAGCAGGAACTTGCCGCCGCGACCCCGGGCGTAAAGCCAGTTGAACAGCGCCGTCCGCCCGCCGCCAATGTGCAGATAGCCGGTGGGCGAGGGCGCGAAGCGGGTGACAACTTGGCGGGCGGAAGCGGACATTGGCATTAACCTTTCGGAAACCATCACGGCGATAGGGTCGGGGCAGCTTTAGGCAAATGCGAGGGGCAAAACAAGGTGGCCGGGCGCAGTGATATCTGGCTGTCGCCGTTGCATGCGCTGGCGGCGGTGCGTGGTGTGCTGTTTCCGTGGGTGCCGGTGTTTATTGCGGTTGGTATCGCGCTTTGGTTTGGCTTGGGCTTTGAACCGGGGCCGCTGTTTTACGCGGCGGTCGCGGCGGTGGGCGTGCTCTTGGGGCTGGGGTATTGCTATGGCCCAGAGTTGGCGCATCCGCTGATGGTGATTGGGCTTTGTGTGGTGGCTGGCGTTCTGGCGGCGGGGCTGCGGGCGCATCTGCTGTGGGCGCCGATGTTAGAGACGCGGTTTTACGGCGCGGTGCAGGGGCGGATCGTTGATATAGATCGGTCGCAATCGGATGCGTTGCGGATCACGCTGGATCAGGTGGTGTTGCAGGGGGTCGACCCTGCGAAGACGCCGGTAAAGGTGCGAATATCGCTGCACGGGCAAGGTTTTGCGCCTGAACCGGGGCAGGTTGTGCTGCTGACGGCCTCGCTTGCGGCGCCAGAAGGTCCGGCAGAGCCGGGCGGC
>JAHEDL010000264.1:0-584 GCA_024641255.1 Pseudorhodobacter sp. | reverse complement strand
CAGCAATTGGGCGCGGTGGGCTATACGCGCAGCCCGGTGATGCTGTGGCAGGCTGCGGGTGGTGGGGCGCTGGCGATCAATCGGCTGCGCGGCTGGATGGCGGCGGGCATGATGGCGGCGGTGCCGGGGGATCCGGGCGCGTTTGCTGCGGGCGCGATGACGGGCGACCGGTCGGGGATTTCATTGCAGACGGTGCAGGCGCTGCGCGATTCGAACCTTGCGCATTTGCTGGCGATTTCGGGGATGAACATGGCCTTCATCACTGGTTTTGTGTTCGCGTTGGTGCGCTATGGCATGGCTTTGGTGCCACCGTTGGCGCTGCGGGTGAATTCGAAAAAGGTCGCGGCAGTGGCGGCCTTTGCGGTGGCGCTGTTCTATCTGCTGCTGTCGGGCGCGAATGTGGCGACGGTGCGGGCGTTCTTGATGGTGTGCATCATGCTGGGCGCGGTGCTGTTTGACCGGCGGGCGCTGACGATGCGGACGGTGGCGTTGGCTGCGGTGGTGTTGCTGCTATACGCGCCCGAAAGTCTGACCGAGCCGGGATTTCAGTTGTCATTCGCGGCGACGGTGGTGCTGATCGCCGG
>JAHEDL010000628.1 GCA_024641255.1 Pseudorhodobacter sp. | reverse complement strand
TGACCTGAAATACTATGTTGCCCGTGGGCAAGAGTTGAAGGCCGCAGGCGCGCATATTCTGGGCCTGAAGGACATGGCGGGGCTGTTGAAACCGGCCGCTGCGCGCCAGTTGATCAAGGCACTGAAGCAAGAGGTGGGTCTGCCGATCCACTTCCACACCCATGACACGTCGGGTGCGGCGGCGGCGACGATTCTGGCCGCTTGCGATGCCGGGGTCGATGCGGTGGATGCGGCGATGGACGCATTCTCGGGCGGCACCTCGCAGCCGTGCTTGGGGTCGATTGTGGAAGCGTTGCGCCATACTGACCGTGACACCGGCCTGGATATTGCCGCGATCCGCACGATTTCCAACTATTGGGAAGCGGTGCGCGGCCAGTATGCCGCGTTTGAAAGCGGGATTCCGGCACCGGCGTCGGAAGTCTATCTGCACGAAATGCCCGGCGGGCAGTTCACCAACCTGAAGGCGCAAGCGCGGTCTTTGGGCCTGGAAGAACGCTGGCACGAAGTGGCGCAGGCCTATGCCGACGCCAACCAGATGTTCGGCGATATTGTCAAAGTGACGCCGTCGTCGAAGGTTGTCGGTGACATGGCGCTGATGATGGTGGCGCAGAACCTGACCCGCGCGCAGGTGGAAGACCCCAGCATTGATGTGGCCTTCCCGGATTCGGTGGTGGACATGCTGAAAGGCAACCTTGGCCAACCGCATGGTGGCTGGCCCGAGGGGATTTCCAAAAAGGTGCTGAAGGGCGAAGCGGCGTCGACCGATCGCCCCGGCGCGGGCATGGCTCCGGTTGATCTGGAAGCCGTGCGGGCCAAGCTTTCGGCGGAACTGGATGGCTTCAAGGTCGATGATGAAGATCTGAACGGCTATCTGATGTATCCCAAGGTGTTCCTGGATTACATGGGCCGCCACAAGGCCTATGGCCCGGTGCGCAGCCTGCCGACGCGGACGTTCTTCTATGGCATGACGCCGGGCGAAGAGATCACCGCCGAAATCGACGCTGGCAAGCAGTTGGAAATCCGGCTGCAGGCGGTGGGCGAAACCACGGACGATGGCGAAGTGAAGGTGTTCTTCGAACTGAACGGTCAGCCGCGGGTGATCCGGGTGCCGAACCGTGCGATAAAGGCCAAAGCGGCAGTAAAACCCAAAGCCACCGAAGGCAACCCCGCCCATATCGGCGCGCCGATGCCGGGCTCTATCGCCTCGGTGGCGGTGGTTGCGGGGCAGAAGGTCAACGCAGGCGACCTGCTGTTGACCATCGAAGCGATGAAAATGGAAACCGGCATCCACGCCGACCGCGCCGCCACCGTCAAGGCGCTGCATGTGCATGCGGGCAGCCAGATCGACGCCAAGGATCTGCTGGTCGAACTGGAATAACAGATCGTCCGGTTGGAAATGCAAAAGCCCCGAACCTTAGGTTCGGGGCTTTTTGTTTGTGCTGTGGGGTCAGGTCAGAACTTGATGCCAGCCACCACGTTGGTGAAAGTCTCTTTGTCGGTCGAGATATCAAGCAGACCCAGCTGACCATAAATACCGCTTGGCGCAGTATAGCTGGCGTCAAGGCTTGTGGCGATGCTGCCATCGGACCACAGCCGTTGCACGGTAGTGTCGATCTGGTCGTTGATATGATAGGTGGCGAAGACGCGGCTGTTGAGTTGGTTCGCGTAAAAGGCGTTGCGGAAGCTATAAAGCCCCGCGTCCACCGGACCAAGGCTGGCTTTGCCGCCCAGCAGCACCGAGGTTTTGCCGCTTGGCACATCGTATTCCATCGCGCCGTCCAGCGAAATCGCCCCGATTGGATAGCTTGCGGCAAGCTGCGCCACGTTGCCGTAACCGTCGATGTGGTTCATCGAGGTGGCAACGGTCGCGCCAGAAATCTCGCCTTCATAGCGCAGGCCATAGCTTTCATTGTGGAAAAGATGTTCGTATTGCAGGCGTGGCATGAAGCTGCTGCCGATTATGTTTTCCACCTCTTTGCTGCCAGCGATACTTGGCATGGTGATCACGCGTTCGGCGGCAGAGCGCGACTGACCGGCGTAAAGAGCGCCAAAACCGGCTTCGAGTAAGGCTTCGGCGTAGATCGCGGTGTTATCGCCACTGCCGCCTTTGCCCAAGGACGCCCAAGACCGCAGGCCCAGATCAAAGCCGAATTTCAAGGCGCCGTCGGTGGGCAGCCGGTAGCCCAGATCCATGGTGCTGTGCAGGGATGTGACATCAGTGCCATTGGCCGTCAGGTATTCCAACCGGCTGTCGCCCGCAAAGGTAAAGCCGGAGGGCAGGCTGTCACCGCCTGCGGCACAAGCGATTTGGGCGGTGCCTGCCAGCAAAGCAGCGGCGGCACCAACAAACAAGCGATGGGACATGGTAGATCCTTGCGAAGGGCGTTTCGCGGCAAAGAGTCAGAAGATTGCAGCAGACTCAACGCCCTACGCAGGAATAAATGTCGCGGCGTGGCAACATTGCCACCCGAAGACGGGTCAGCTTTTCTTGACGAACTCGGTCAGGATGACGATGCGCTGACCTTCGACCTTACCTTCGATCTGGCCCGCATTGTCGGGCACCAGTGCGATGCGGCGCACGGCGGTGCCGCGTTTGGCGGTAAAGTTGGCACCCTTGACCACCAGATCCTTGATCAGCACCACGGTATCGCCTTGGGCCAGCAGCGCGCCGTTGCTGTCGCGGTGTTCCACCGATGCCAGCGTTTCAGTCCAGCCCTGCACCTCATCCGAC
>JAHEDL010000627.1 GCA_024641255.1 Pseudorhodobacter sp. | reverse complement strand
GCGGCTGCACGGCGGAGTTGTTGGCATACATCGCCGCCCGGGCGTCGGGCGACAGCAAGTCTTTGTAAAGCCCGGTTTCCACCCGGCCCGCGACAATTTCGGTCACCCGCAGACCATGCGGCGCAAGCTCTAGCCGCAGCGCCCCGGCAAAACCGGAAACGGCAGATTTGGTGGCGCAATAGGTCGCCAGATTGGCAAAAGCCGCATGGCCTGCGGTAGAGCCGGTAAAGAACACATGCCCCCTGCCCCGCGCCCGCATTGCCGGCAGAACCGCCCGCGTAACCGTCAGAACCGACCCAAGATTGACAGCGATAGCCCGATCAATCTCGTCATCACTGACGTCACAAAACGGCCGCATCGGCGGCATCATCCCGGCGTTGTTTACCAACACATCGGGGGCCATATCTGCCAGTGCCGCCTTTACCGCCGCCCGGTCCGACAGGTCTAGCCGAAGTGCGGTCAACCCTATCGCCTGCAATTCCGCCAACGCCTGCAGCTGGCGGCCAATCGCGGTAACCGCATAACCGCTATGGTGCAGCGCCAGCGCAATCGCGCGGCCAATTCCACTGGTCGCGCCTGTCACCACTGCCTGCCCGGCCCGATCCTTTGGTGTCATCCTATCGTCCTTCGTTGAAGTTCAGGTCCAAAGCCTGCCAATCCTCGCCCTGCACCCAACGGCAGAACGCCGCGATAGAGGCAACGCGACGGTGCGCTTTGGGCAGCACAAGGTAAAATCCCGGCACCTGCGATGCCGGCATGCCTTCCATCAGATTGCGGCCAAGCGGCGCAACCAATTTGCCCAGCTTCAGATCTTCTTGCGCATCAATCGTTGAAATCAGCCCAACCCCCAGCCCCGCAAGCGTTGCCCGCCGCATCGTCGCCGCATCCGAAAAACGGTTGTCCTTGGGGCGCGGCCCACCTGCAACCCCCAGATGGCGCAGCACATTGGCCCAAAGTTCGTCGGCCAGAACCGGGTGCAGCAACGGCAAGGTCAAAAGATCTGCAGGCGACGCAATCTTTCGCGCCAACTCTGGAGTGCAGCAGATCTGTTTGAAATCGGGCAACAGCAAAGTTGCCTCATAGGGTTTCCAATCGCCAAAGCCCCACTGAATTGCCACATCAACATCATCCGCAACGAAATCGGGCAAATCGACCATCGTGGTTAGCCGCAAATCGGCATCCGGGACCGTTTCGCGAAACCGCGACATCCGATCCAACAGATAGCGCGTCGCAAAATACGGGCTGGCGTTGACGTTGATGCGGTGCCGCGCCTCGCTTTTCGACACCCGGCGAATACCCTCGGCAAGCTCGTCAAATCCGGCCTGCACAAAATGCGCCAGCAGAATTGCTTGCTCGTTTGGTTCAACATTGCGGCCTTTGCGTTCGAAAAGTTCGACGCCCAGGGTGTCTTCCAAAATCTTGATCTGTTGACTGACCGCCTGCGGCGAGACCAGCAATTCTTCCGACGCGCTGCGCAGCGACCGATGCCGAACAACCGTGTGAAACACCCGAAGCGCATTCAGCGGCGGTAACCGGGGCGGGCTTTTGGTCATGGCAACCTGTCCTTCCGACTGGCGTTCAGATCACGGCTTTCTCTAGGAAGGGCCGGTTTTCCAAAATTCGCTCGATACCCACTTCCGAAAGATCAAGTGTGCGGAATTCGCCGTATGTGATCAGCTCGGCCACGCCACGCCCCGCCGCCGGCCCTTGCTGCAAGCCATGGCCGGAAAAACCGTTGGCAAACAGGAAGTTCGCCACCACCGGATGCCGCCCGACGATCAGGTTATGATCCAACGTGTTAAAGTCGTAATGCCCTGCCCATTGGTTAACCACCTTGATCGCTTCGAACCCCGGTGATCGGTTGGCCAAGGCTGGCCAGATATAATCTTCGAATTCGTGCCAGCGTGGTTCGAAATCGTCCCAATCAACCGCAGGGTCCTCTAGCGGCGCCGCGCCAGACAGGAAATATCGGCCTTCGGGGCGGCAGAACACGCCTGACGGGTCAATCATCAGCGGCAGGCGACCCTGATTAACGGCTGCCGACCCTTCGGGCGTCTTGGCGCAATCGAACACAAACAAGGTGCGCTTGCGCGGTTCTACCGGCACGTCCAGACCCGCCATCCGCGCCGTCATTGCCGCGCGCGGCCCTGAAGCGTTTACAATGCTTCCCGCCGTGATGACGCCACCAGATTTCAGCGCAACGCCAGTCACACGATTGCCGTCGCGGGTGATCCCCGTCACCTCGTCGACCAAATAGTCTGCGCCCAAGGCGCGCGCTTTGGCGCGAAAGCCGTTCATCAGCCCGGTGTTCGAAAACCACCCTTCGCCCGATTGTCCATAACTGGCCAGCCGAATGTCGTCGACGTTCAGATGCGGGAACGCCCGCTGCAACGCCTCTTGATCCCACAACACCACATCCGCCCCACAGGCGCGCTGCACCGCGTGGTTTTCGCGCAAGGTCTGTTCTTGCTCTGCGGTGTTGGCAAGAAACAGATAGCCGCCCTGATGGAAGTTCAGATCGGGTGTGGGCTCGCCCGCAACCTGCATTGCATCGCCGAAGCCTTTGATGAAATCAGACCCGAACTGGCTGATTTTCACATTGATCGGGTTGGAAAACTGCACCCGGATCGACGATGACGACAGCGACGTTGATGCTTTTGCAAAGCTTGGGTCGCGTTCAATAATCAGGACAGAGCCTTTGAAATCGGGGTTTGCCATCAGAAAATAGGCAA
>JAHEDL010000626.1 GCA_024641255.1 Pseudorhodobacter sp. | reverse complement strand
GTCGGCGATGGCGGCGAAGTGGTTGGCCCCAAAAGGCGCCAGCACCATGGCACTGATTGGCAACGGCGCGCAGGCAGAGTTTCAGGCGCTGGGCTTCAAGGCGATTTGCGGCATTTCGGAAGTGCGGCTTTACGACATTGACCCGGCTGCCACCGAAAAATGCGCCCGCAATCTGGCCGGACGCGGCTTGCGGGTGGTTGCCTGCACCACGCCAGAGCAAGCGATTTTGGGTGCGCAAATCATCACCACGGTGACGGCGGACAAGCAATATGCCACCATTCTTACCGATAACATGGTCGGCGCGGGTGTGCATATCAACGCGGTTGGCGGCGACTGCCCCGGCAAGACCGAACTGCATAAAGACATTCTGCTGCGCTCGACCATCTTTGTCGAATACCCAGAACAGACCCGCATCGAAGGCGAAATTCAGCAACTGGCCGCCGATCATCCAGTGACCGAACTCTGGCAGGTGATGCTTGGCCAAAGTGCGGGCCGTAGCGATGCGCGCGAGATCACCTTGTTTGACAGCGTGGGCTTTGCGGTCGAGGATTTTTCGGCGCTGCGCTATGTGCGCGGCAAACTGGCGGAAACCGGATTTTGCCAGCAATTGGATATGATTGCCGACCCCGATGATCCGCGCGACCTGTTTGGGATGTTGCTGCGCGCGGCCTGAAAAATCGGCCCCCGCGGGCTGCCGATTGGCCGCCCGTCCTTGCATACCAAGGCTTGTCTGGTGTAGAAACACACCAGCTAAATATAGACCTCGGCAGCAAGGCGGCGTTACGTGACCGATACCCCGGAAACCACTGAAATCTCTGACGAAAAACCGATCCGTATGGCCCATGACGGCCCGCAGATCGACATTTCGGCAGAGATGAAAACGGCCTATCTTGATTACGCGATGAGCGTGATCGTCAGCCGCGCCATTCCTGACCTGCGCGATGGTCTGAAACCGGTGCATCGGCGCATTCTTTTTGCCATGCACGAAACCAACAACACCCACGACAAAGCCTATCGCAAATCGGCGCGCCCGGTTGGCGATACGATGGGGAAATACCACCCGCACGGCGACAGCGCGATCTATGACGCGCTGGTGCGGATGGCGCAGCCGTTTTCGATGAGCCTGAAGCTGCTGGACGGTCAGGGCAACTTTGGCTCGATGGACGGCGATAGTGCGGCGGCCATGCGTTACACCGAAGTGCGGATGGACAAGCCAGCCGCCTTCCTGCTGGCCGATATCGACAAAGAAACCGTTGATTTTCAAGACAACTATGACGGCAAAGACCGTGAACCCACGGTGCTTCCGGCGCGGTTCCCGAACATGCTGGTCAATGGCGCGGGTGGTATTGCGGTGGGTATGGCCACCAATATTCCGCCGCACAACCTTGGCGAGGTGATCGACGGCACTTTGGCGATGATCGAAAATCCCGACATTTCGATGGAAGCGCTGATGGAAATCATCCCGGCGCCAGACTTCCCGACCGGGGCGACGATTTTGGGCCGTTCCGGCGCGCGTAAAGCCTATCTGGAAGGTCGCGGTTCGGTGATCATCCGGGCGAAAACTCGCGTAGAAGAGGTGCGCAAGGACCGCTACGCGATCATCGTCGATGAGGTGCCGTATCAGGTCAACAAGGCGTCGATGATCGAAAAGATCGCCGAAATGGTGCGCGACAAGAAGATCGAAGGCATCTCTGGTGTGGCCGACGAATCCGACCGCATTGGCGTTCGGGTGGTGATCGAATTGAAGCGCGACGCAACGGCGGATGTGGTGCTGAACCAGCTTTACCGCTTTACCCCGATGCAAACCTCTTTTGGTTGCAACATGCTGGCGCTGAACGGCGGGCGGCCGGAAACCCTGACGCTGCAAGATTTCTTGCGCCATTTCATCACCTTCCGCGAAGAAGTTGTGGCACGGCGCACGGCATACGAACTGCGCAAAGCGCGGGAGCGCAGCCATATCTTGTGCGGTCTGGCGGTTGCGGTTTCGAACGTGGACGAAGTGGTTGCCACCATCCGCAGCTCTGCCGATCCGGCAGAGGCGCGTGAACGGCTGATGACGCGGCGTTGGCCTGCGGGCGAAATCATCCCCTATATCAAGCTGATCGACGACCCGAGCCACCCGGTAAACGAGGATGGCACCTATAACCTGTCGGAAATTCAGGCCCGCGCCATTCTGGAACTGCGCCTGCAACGTCTGACCGCGATGGGTGTGCAGGAAATCACCGACGAGCTGCAAGAGCTGGCGGCGAAGATCAAGGATTACCTTGCAATTCTGGGCAGCCGTGACCGGATCATGGCGATCATCTCGGACGAATTGCGCGAGGTGAAAGCCGCTTTCGCAGTGCCGCGTCGCACCGAAATCGTCGACTGGGCCGGCGATATGGACGACGAAGACCTGATCGAACGCGAAGACATGGTGGTGACGATCACCTCGGGCGGTTACATCAAGCGCACGCCGCTGATCGAATTCCGCGCGCAAAATCGTGGCGGCAAGGGGCTTTCGTCGATGGCGACGAAAGAAGATGACGTGGTGACGACGCTGTTTGTCGCCAATACCCACACCAACCTGTTGTTCTTCACCACCGACGGCATGGTGTATAAACTGAAAACTTGGCGTTTGCCTTTGGCGGGGCGCACCGCCAAGGGCAAAGCGATGGTCAACATTCTGCCCATCGCCCAAGGGGTTAGCATTGCCGCACTGATGCCGGTTGATGCCCCCGAAGCCGATTGGGA
>JAHEDL010000624.1 GCA_024641255.1 Pseudorhodobacter sp. | reverse complement strand
ATAAGGTCGCAAGCCTACCTATAGTCATGAAAAAGGGCGGGAGATATTCTCCCGCCCTTTTCGCAATCTCACATCAGGTGTTACTTCGAACCCATCCGCAGCACGTAATAGACCGCACCGCCGACACCAACGCCGACGAACCAGCCATAGGTGCCCCACCATGCCGGCAGAACCGTGGTGAAGGTCGGCAGGATCGACGAGAACACCATGCCTACCGCCAGCGCCAGGAACGCCTTGGTGTGGAAGCCGCCTTCGAACTTGAACTCGCCATTTTCTTGATACAGCGCGTTCACGTCCAGCTTGCCCTGACGGATCATGTAGTAATCCACCATCATGATGCCAAAGATCGGACCCATCGTCGAACCGATGAAGTTCACGAAATGCGCCGCACCCGTGTTCCAAGGTGCCCAGGGATACAGGATCAGCGCAATCGCCGCCGCAATGTAGCCGCCCTTTTTGAAGTCGATCTGGCGCGGGAACACGTTGGCAAAGTCGAAGGCCGGCGACACGAAGTTTGCCACCACGTTGATGCCCAGCGTGGCAACCGCAAAGGTCAGCGCCGCCAAAGCCGCAAGGAAGGTGCTGTCAAACTTGGCCGAGATCTGGTCGGGGTGCAGCAGGACTTCACCGTAAACCGAAAACGCCGCCGTGGTGGTCACGCCAGCCACAAGGCAGAACGCCAGCAGGTTGATCGGCAGGCCCCACATGTTGCCCTTGCGCAGTGCCGCTTCATCGGTGGCATAGCGCGAGAAGTCGCAGAAGTTCAGGTAAAGCGCTGCGAAATAGGTCACCCAGGTTGCCGCAACCGCCGCCAACGCCGCGAACGACCCCGGTGCCGCCGAAATGCCAACATCTGCCGTCGCAGCCGCCAGCACATCAGCCGGAATTTCCGAACCAAAGCTGAAGGTGCCAGATTTAACCACAAGATAGACCGCCAGCAGCAGCATCATGATCCAAACCGCCGGGCCAGCCCAGTCTTGGAACTTGCGCACGGTTTCCATGCCGCGCTGAATGATCAGCAGCTGCAGCGCCCAAACGATGACATAGCAGATCACCTCAAGCGTCGAATGGCCCAGCATGTGGCTGTTGGTGTGGAACTCCAGCATCCCCGGCGAACGGATCAGCAAAGCCACAATCGCGCCCGACGCAGCCGAAGTTTGCGCGCCATACCAGAAGCAGGCCACGACCGCCCGCACCAAAGCCGGCACGTTGGCGCCAAAGGTGCCAAACGATGCCCGTGCCAACACCGGATACGGCACACCGGTGCGAACGCCCGCCAGACCGACCGCCGACATCAGGAAATAGATGATGATCGACCCGACGCCGATCGCCAGCACAAAGTTGATGAACGACCCGCACAGCAGAAACAGGCTGGCGGCAAGGAAATAGCCGTAAAGGCTGTGAACGTCCGAGGTCCAGACGTTAAAGATCGAAAAGGCACCCCATCTCCGCTCGGCGGCGGGGGCCAAATCCTCGTTGTGCAACGAGGGTGATGGATTTGTTAGTTGCATGCGACTGTCCCTTTCTGTGGTAAACGCGCCCTGCGTGTTGGGTTCCCCCCCGAGGCCACGTTACGCGCTGTGGCCCTTGAGTGGGCCTTTGTGTGCTTGCATTCACAGATACTTCGGGGAAACCATTCCCCGAAGCGCAGCCTGCGCTGACGGGACCGGCAAAACAATCAGGCTAAACTCTGATTAACCTTTCGGGATTTTTTGAAAATGTTTCGAAGGGATTTGATAAATACGCCATCAATATTGGCATTTTTTTCCGAAGCGCCGCAAGATGTGGCGATATTGAAACCAAAAGGGGCAAAATGTCTTGGCTCGACCCACTTGGCCTAAAGGGCGCAGACGCCGCAACCCTCGCGGCCTTGCCGCTGCAAAACCTTGCCGCCCACACGCCGCTGTTTCGCGCCAATGACAGCGCCACCGCCTTTGTGCTGGTGGTGACAGGCCGCATCGAAGTGCGGTTGACCGCTGCATCGGGCCGCGAAATCTTGCTTTATGCGGTCGAACCCGGCCAATCCTGCATTCAAACCACGCTGGGGCTTTTGGGAGGCGAAGCCTATAGCGGCACCGCCGTCACCACCCAAGCAACGCAGTTGGTGCTGATCCCAAAACCGCTGTTTTTGCGGCTGATGGATGAAAACGCCGATTTTCGTAGCTTTGTCCTGCGCGCCTTTGGCAGGCGCATGGCGGACCTCACGCATATTCTGGAACAGGTAGCCTTTGGCCGCATCGAGGTGCGGCTCGCCACCCTGCTGCTTGATATGGCGCAAGATGGCGTGGTCTTGGCCACCCAAGCCGACCTTGCCGCCCGCATCGGTTCGGCGCGCGAAGTGATCAGCCGCAAGCTTGAAAGCTTTGCCCGCGACGGCTGGATCAGCACCGAACGCGGTCAGGTGACGGTACTGAACCCCACCGCCTTGCGGCAGCTTGCCACAGCGCCTGTGTGACCAAGTCACCGACAACACCCCTAAATTCGCCTAACATTGCGATATAGCCAGACCGTCCGGCGCAATAGAAAGGTATAGCAGATGATTACTAATGTAGGAGGCATCGACCGAATCCTGCGCATCGTCATCGGCGCGGCTTTGCTGGTCTGGTTCTTCGTAGACCAAGGCGGCGGCGCGTTGCACTACGCCAAACTGCTTGGCATCGTCCCCCTGTTGACCGGCCTGTTGGGAAGTTGCCCGCTCTATTCCCTACTGGGCATCTCGACCTGCCCAATGAAG
>JAHEDL010000623.1 GCA_024641255.1 Pseudorhodobacter sp. | reverse complement strand
CTGCGCCGCGTCGTCTTCGGTGAGGCAGCTTCTAGGCAATCAACAAATCACCCGCAAGACCAAAAACGCAGTAACACGTCATTTAATCGTCACAACCAACGTTTATTGACGAAATCTGTAACACATGCCCGTTGGTTGATCGGCTTATCCACAGGCACAGGCGACAGCTTCGGCGATTTCACCCGAATCTGTCGCCTGTGCCTCCCCCGATTCTAGGCGAATCCTGCCCCCTGATAGGTGATCTTGCCCCCGGCAATGGTCAGCGCGATTCCCGTGCCGCCCCATTGATCGGCGGCAAGCGCCTCGACATCGCCGTCAATCAACACCAGATCTGCCGCCATCCCGACGCGCAAGGTGCCGGTGATGTCATCCAGATGCGCCGCCCAAGCCCCACCCGCAGTATAGGCGTGCAAAGACTGCATCAGATCCAGCCGTTCATCCTGACAGCCCTCGAAGGGCACCCGTGTCAGCGCCGCCTGCATCCCGCGCATCACCGACACATCGGTCACCGGCCAATCGCTGGCATAGGCCACCGGCGCCCCGTGGTCTTTCAGCGTCTTCCACAGATAGGCGTCCTGCCAACGATGCTTGTGAAACACCGTCTCCATCGTCGACATCGGGAAATCCATCGCCCCGGGCGGGTGCGGCGGCTGCACGCTGGCGGTAATCCCCAACGCGCCCAGACGCGCAATATCGGCACGGTCGATCAATTCAATATGCTCTATCCGGTGCCGCATATCGTGCAGCCCATTGGCCTGCGCCGCCGCCTCATAGCCATCAATCGTGGTGCGCACCGCGCCATCGCCAATTGCGTGCACCGCAATCTGCAAGCCACGCCGGTCAATCTCGGTGCAAATCGCCTTGAAACGCTCTGGCGCGAACAGCGGCTCACCACGGGTCGCCACGCCGGGATAGTCGTTCAGCATGAACGCGGTGCGGCTGTCCACCACCCCATCCATGAACATCTTCACAAAGCCAGACCGCACCCAGTCACTGTGATATTCGGCCTGCATGGCGCTGGCCCGCTCCAGCTCTGCCAGCTCCATATGCGGCTTCATGTGGAACGGCACCACCACCCGCGCCGTCAACCGGCCCTCGGCCTCCATCTCGGCCAACAGCTGACAGGTATAGCGGTTGCCATCCATATTCACCATCGAGGTGATGCCATGCTTGGCGCAATGCGCCAGCCCCGCCGCCACCTTGTCCTTGTCTTTGGCGCGGCGGTCGGCATCCGGCCAAGGCTCAGGCTCGCCCCCCGTCGCGATCCCCAATTGCAAATGCGCCTCGCCGCCCAGCGCCAAAATCGGCCCAAAGGCTTCAAACTCGCGCAATTCGCCGCTGGCGGTGCCATCCTCGGCCATCACCACCTCATGGCCATGCGGCATCGCGGCGCCCTGCAGCAGCCCCGCCGCCTGCAAAGCCGCCGTATTGGCCCAAACCGTGTGATGGTCGGGCGACATCATCGCGATGGGGCGGTCAGCAATCACCCGGTCCAGATCATGGCGCGTCACCGGTGCCGCCAAAATTTCGTAAGACGCGCCCTGCGCCATCAACAGCGCATTGTCGGGGTTGGCCGCCGCATAGGCCACAAACGCCGCCTTCAACGCGTCAAAACCGTAAAGCCCGCCAATCTGCAACTGCACCAGTTCATTGCCACCCAGCACCAGATGCAAATGGCTTTCCACAAAACCCGGCAGCAACGTCCGCCCGCCCGCATCAATCACCCGCGTCGCAGGCCCGGCCAGCCCGGCCACCTCGCTGCCGCCAACCGCCAAAATCTTGCCGCCTGCAATCGCCACGACCTCGGCCCGCGGCCGCCCTGCGTCCATCGTCAAGACCTTGGCATTGGTTACAATCAGTTCCGCATTCATCTCGTCGCCTGCTTTCACATTGGTCCAAATATCCTGGGGGGTGTCGCGCCCTTGGCGCGGCAAGGGGGGCAACGCCCCCCACTTGGGCTTACCCCCGCAGCGCCGCCACCCGCTCTGCCATCACGCACAACATCTCGAACATGATCGAGATGCCCAACCACGCCGTGCCGCCAGCGGCATCAAACGGTGGCGACACCTCGACAAGATCAGCCCCAACAATGTTGACCCCCTTCAGCAATCGCGCCACCTGCAACGCCTGCCAGCTGTTCGGCCCGCCCACCTCCGGCGTGCCGGTGCCCGGCGCAAAGGTCGGATCGACGAAATCGATGTCATAGGTGATATAGGTGTCACCCTGCCCCACGATCTCGCGGGCTTCAGCCATCACATCTTCCGGCCCGCGCGCATGAAACTCGGCAATCGGAATGATGCGAATACCGTTGGCGGCAGCAAAATCCCAATCTTCGCGGCCATAAGCCGTGCCGCGAATACCGATCAGACAATAGCGCTTGGGGTCAATCAGCCCCTCCTCCACCGCGCGGCGGAACGGCGTGCCGTGGTTATAGCGGCTGGTGCCAAAGTAGATGTCGTTCAGGTCGGTGTGGCTGTCGAATTGTATCATCCCCACAGGGCGCTTCTTCGCCACCGCCCGCAAGATCGGCAAGCTGCACAAATGGTCGCCACCGCCGGTCAGCGGCATCACCCCCGCCGCCACGACGCGATCATAAAACGCCTCCATCCGCGCCAGGCTATCCATCAGATCGCCGGGGTTCGGCGCCACATCGCCCAGGTCGGCGCACTTGGCCAATTCAAACGGCGCCACCCAGGTCGCGCCATTCTGCGCCCGGATCATTGTCGACAGATCGC
>JAHEDL010000621.1 GCA_024641255.1 Pseudorhodobacter sp. | reverse complement strand
TGGGCCTATTTCACCCAGCCGGTGGCCGACGGCAGCTATCTGGTGATCAACGACACCGATGCGGCGGGCAACCAGCAAAGCACGCTGTATCTGCGGTCGACCACGGGGGAAACCACGGTCGATCTGTCGCGCGCCGGGCTTGCCGATTTTGACTTTGGCACGATTGATCTTTCGGCGTCGCATGCGACGCTGTCGCTGACCGAAGCGCAGATCAACCGGCTGACCGGGGCCGATCATCAAATGGCGATCCGCGGTGGTGCAGATGACCATGTCAACCTGACAGGGGCGGTGAACACCGGCCATGCGCAGACGATCAACGGGGAAAGCTATCACCTGTATACGCTGGGCAGTAGCGGCGCGAGCGTGCTGATCGACGACGATATCGTAACGACGATCGTCTGATAGCGGAGAAGGGCCATGCCCATGAACCGCAGCAAAACGGCCGGACTTGGGGCGAAACGCCTCGGTTCGGTTTTGGCGACGCTGACGCTGCTTTCGGGCTGTATGGCGGGGATAGCCCCGCCGTCCATGCTGCGGATGCATGACAAGGCGGCCCCGAATTCGGTGGCGGCGCAGGGCGCGTTGGCACCGCAGGCGGCAGTAAGTTCGCCGCTTATCGCGGATTTGCTGGCACGGCAGACGGTGCTGCCCGCAAGCGGTGCCTATGCACAGGTGGCCGATGCGGTGGTGGCCAATAGCGCCGGTGCCGCCGAGGCAGAGCTGCGCGTGGCGCGGTTGAAGGCCGAAGCGCAGTCGAAAAACTGGCTGCCACAGATCGGGCCGCAGGTGACGCTAACCTCGCTTGGTGGGTTGGCGGCGGGGCTGTTGGTGGAACAGGCGTTGTTCGACAATGGCAGACGCCGCGCCGAACGCGAATTTGCGGCGGCGGATGTCGAAGTGGCGGCGGTTGGCCTTTCGACGGCGATGAACCAGCGGGTGTTTGACGGGCTAAGCTATTACGTCAACGCCGAGCGGGCGCGGGCGCAGGCCGGCGTTGCCGAACAGGCGGCGGGTCGGTTGCAGGCCTTTGTCGCAATCATGCAAAAACGGGTGGCGGGCGGCATTTCCGACGGGTCGGAACAGCAGGTGTTGAACCAACAACTGGCGGAAATGCAGGCCACGGTGGCCGCAGACCGGCAAGCCGAGGCGACGGCGATGGCCGAGCTGGCGGCGTTGGCCGGGCGACCGATGCAGGGTGTGACGGGCTTGACCGATCTGCCGGATCTGGCGGCGGTGGCCCCCGAACCGCTGTCGGTGGTGAAAGCGCGAGGCGAAGGCGCGCGGGCGATTGCACAGGCCAAGATGCAGATTTCCGGGCTGCGGCCGGGTCTGTCGGCCACCGCCGGGCTGGGTGGCGGCGGGATAAATCCGGGTGTGCGGCTGAACGGTGGCTTTCTGAACCCCGGCACCAAAGACAACATCGCGGCGTTGCAGCAGACGGGCGACGTGGTTGACAGGCAAACCGCCGAAGCCGCCGAAACCGCCAACCGCCGCCTTGTGGCTTTGGCGGCGCAGAAGGCCAACCTTGCCTCGCGGCAGGCGCAGGGGGCCGAGGTGTTGCGGCAAACCGATGCCAACCTGACGCTGTTTACCGAACAGTATAAGGTCGGTCGGCGCACCTTGTTGGAACTGGTGGGCCAGTATGACGCCTTTGCGCGGCTGCAACGCGATCAAGCCTCGCTGCGCTATGACATGGCGCTGATTGATCTGGAAATTGCGCGCGATCGCGGTGTTTTGGTGGAAGGGGCGCGGCTGTGAATGATCGGGTTGTCTCTTTTGACATCAATGCGGGCCGGGTGGCGGCGGCAGGGCCAATTTCGGCACGGCCTGCGCCCGCGGCCCGTGCGGCGCGGCCACGCCACACCAATCGCGCGCTAAGCCGGGCGCAACTGGCGTCGGTTTACGCCGGGTTGATCGGAGCCGAGGTTGCGGTGGCCGATCTGCTGGAACATCTGCAACTGGCGGCGGGCGCGGGCAGCTTGGGCATTGCCGAAGTGGCGGTGGCGCTGAAGGGCTGCGGCCTGCTGGCAGTGACGGAAAAGGTGGCGCAACCGGGGGCGGCGCATTGGCCGGCGCTGGCCGAGATGACCTCGGGGCAGATTGTGCTGGTGTTGGCCGAAACCGAAGACGGGGTGCAGGTTTACGACACCTCGGTCGCCGATATGCGGGCCGAGGTATCGCACCATGATTTCGGGCAGGTCTATGCCGGAACTCTGCTGCGGGCGCGCACCACGATCAAGGATCTGGAAAACCGCCACATTGAAGCCACGCGCGGCGTGCATTGGTTTTGGGGCGAATTTACCCGCTATAAGCGGCAGTTGGTTGAGGTTGCCGCCGGATCGCTGGTGGCCAACCTGCTGGCGGTGGCCGTTTCGCTGTTTTCGATGCAGGTCTATGACCGCGTGATCCCGTATCAATCAGAACCGACCTTGTGGGTGCTGGCGCTGGGGGCGCTGTTGGCGATTGTGATGGAAGCGGCGCTAAAGCTGGCGCGGTCGGGGTTGATGGATGTAACTGGCAAGCGCATCGAACTTTCGGTGCAGGCGCGGTTGATGGAAAAGCTGTTGGGCATGAAGCATGGGCCGGGGCAGCGCAGCCCGTCGGGCCTGTTTGCGGCGATGCGCGAGTTTTCGTCGGTGCGCGAGTTTTTCACCGCAACCACCATTGGCACCCTGGCCGACCTGCCGTTCATCGTGATCTTTCTGGCGCTGGTGGCGTCGATTGGTGGCAATCTGGTGTGG
>JAHEDL010000619.1 GCA_024641255.1 Pseudorhodobacter sp. | reverse complement strand
ACGCCTGAACCAGATCCGCTTTCGGCACGGCCAAGCGGTGCTGTCGGATGCCGAGCTGACCGCGCTGCATCACCGCGAAACGCTGGTTTCGGGCGAGGCGCTGATTTCCGAAGGTCTTGGCTTTTCGGTCGATCTGCGGCCCGCCGAGGGCGATCTGGTGGGCTATCGCGCCAAACCGCACACCGGCGTCGTCGATCTGGACAAGATCGGGCATTATCCGGCGTCTGAGTTCTGGGAAGAAATTCATTCAAAAGATGGCCGCATCATTCTTGATCCGGGTGCGTTCTATATTCTGGTCAGCCGCGAGGCGGTTACCATCCCCCCCGATTATGCCGCCGAAATGGCGCCTTTTCTGGCAATGGTCGGTGAATTCCGGGTGCATTATGCTGGGTTCTTCGATCCCGGTTTCGGCCATGCCGAAGCGGGCGGTGCCGGGTCGCGCGGCGTGCTAGAGGTGCGCTGCCACGAAGCACCGTTTGTGCTGGAACATGGTCAGATCGTTGGCCGTCTGGTCTATGAAAAAATGTCCGAACGCCCCGAAACCCTGTATGGTCGGGAAATCGCATCGAACTATCAGGGGCAAGGATTGAAACTCGCCAAACAGTTCAAGGCCGGATAGCCATGGGAGCAAGGGCAGCCCGCATTGCGCTTGCCCTTCTGACCACCAGCCTTGCCGCAGGTGCCGCTGGCAACACCATCTTGTTGCAGATGTTTCCGTCAACCGACCCGGACGCCGTGCTTTACTGCGCCATGAGCTTCGACGGTCGCAAAGTCAGCGCCATCGCCGCCAAGGGCATGGGGCTGATGCAGCCCCGCCCCTATCATTGGTGGGCAAATTCGCGCGAAGATCAGGCGATGATCGACAGCCTTGCAGGCTTTCTGACCGGGCAGATCCCATCACAAAACCCGCAAGATCTGCCACTGTTGCAGCCGCCCTATCTGACGGTCGATTGGTTCGCCAAGCTGAACGGCGGCTTGGCCTCGGGACGGTATCAGCAGCAGGGCACCACGCTTCCCCCTGCCCTGCGGCACCTCTTCACCACCGTCATGCCGGGAAGTGCTTGCGCTGCCTTGGCACAAAGCTGAAACTGCGCGCAAAGTTGCAAGGAACATCCATGGCGCCGCTGACCGGTATCACTATTCTTGACCTGACCCATGTTCTGGCCGGCCCCTATGCCAGCCATACGCTTGCCGATCTTGGCGCCAAGGTGATCAAGCTGGAACGCCCCGGCGCGGGCGACGATACCCGCGCGTTCCCGCCGTTCGTGCAAGGCGAAAGCGCGTATTTCGCGGCGCTGAATGCTGGCAAAGCCTCGATCACGCTGGATCTGAAAGCGCCCGAAGACCGGGTGTTGTTTGAACGCCTGCTGACCCGCGCCGATATTGTGCTGGAAAACTATCGCCCCGGCGTGATGGAGCGCTTGGGCTACGGCTATGAAACCTTGCACGCACGCTACCCCCGGCTGATCTATGGCGCGGTGTCGGGCTATGGTCACACCGGACCAGAGGCGCAAAAGCCCGCCTATGACATGGTGGCGCAAGCCCGTGGCGGCGTGATGAGCATTACCGGCGAAGAAGGCGGCCCGCCGGTGCGGGTCGGTGCGTCGATCGGTGATATCGTTGCGGGAATGTTTCTGGCGCAAGGTGTGCTGGCAGCCCTTTATGACCGCGAAAAAACCGGGCTTGGCGCCAAGATCGACGTGGCGATGCTGGACAGCCAGTTGGCCATTCAAGAACACTCCATCGCGCTGACCTCGGCCACCGGCATCGCCCCCGGCCGCACCGGCGCGCGCCACCCCACCATCACGCCGTTTTCTACCTTTCGCGCCAGCGACGGCTTTTTCGTGATCGCGGCGGGCAATGATGCGATGTTTGCCGAACTTTGCGACGTGCTGCACCTGCCTTTGGCGCAGGATCCGCGCTTTGCCAGCAACGCCGCGCGCTGCGATCATTATGCCCTGCTGAAGCGCCTGATCGAGGCGGTGACCTTGGGCGAAACCGTTGATCACTGGATCAAAACGCTTGAAGCCGCCAACCTGCCCACCGCGCGGGTGCAAAGCATGGATCAGGTGCTGAAAGACCCGCAGCTCTTGGCGCGCAACATGGTGCTGCCGGTCGCGCCACAGCCCGGCGGCCCCGGCTTTACCGCCCCCGGCAACCCGATCAAGATGTCGACCCTGCCCGAAATCACCGCCCGCGCCGCAGCACCACGGCTGAACGGCGACCGTCAGGCGGTGCTGGATTGGCTGAACGGCGCAGACGCCCGCTGATATGCCGCGAACAGGCAATGATGTCGGGCAGATGCAGGTTAAATTTCCACCAGATATGCACGAGGATCGCATGACAGCCCCGGTTTCGGTCGATCAGAACGACCGCCCCACCGAGCATTGGCAAGACCCGGCGCGCGGCAGCATCGGATGGAAAACTCTGATTTCCGGCGATGTAACCGCGACAGATGCGCTTGTCTGCGGCATTGCCATCATGGCGGCGGGCGATACCTTTGCGCTGCACTCCCATGCCGAACCCGAACTTTACTTCGGCCTTGAAGGCGAAGTGGATGTGATGATCGACGGCCAAAGCCACCGATTGAAACCCGGCGTCGCCCTTTTCATTCCCGGCCATGCCGTGCATGGAGTGCTGGCAGCAGATCAACCGGTGCGCTGGCTTTATACTTTCGCCGCCAACGCCTTTCCTGACATTGCCTACAGCTTCGCCTGAACCGAGGATGCCATGACCGACAGCA
>JAHEDL010000614.1 GCA_024641255.1 Pseudorhodobacter sp. | reverse complement strand
TGCATCAGGCTGGTCAGCGCCGGATCATCGCTCCACAACCCGCCAGTGTAGGTGCCATAGGCGGGCAGGATCACCCGGTTGCGATCAATCAGAAAACAGCGCTGGCTGCGGCCCGCAAGCCGCGCTTTCGGGTGGTAATGGCCGGAAATTTCCGGCGTATCGGGCGTGGCGATATGGCGAAACTGTAGCCCGTCGATGCGGATTTCGCGCAGGTGACTGCCGCCGATACTCACCGGCCCCGCATCGTGGTTGCCTTCGATCCAGATCCAATCACGCCCCGCCATCAGCCGCAGCAGCCAAAGTTGGTCGGTGTCGCCCAAACCTTCGGCGGCCGCCAGATCATCAAAGCTGTCGCCAAGGCAGATCACCCGTCGCGCCTGAGTCGCGTCGATATCGTCATCCAGCCGTTGCAGCGTGTCGCGGCTTTCAAACGGTGGCAGCAGCGCGCCACCGCGCCGCGCCAGCCGTTCAGATTTGCCAAAATGCAGGTCCGAAACCACCAGCAGCGCCTGATCTGGCCACCACAGCGCGCCGGATTTCAGGGCGCAAAGCGCGGCAGAGGCAAGGCTAAAGCGATACATGGTCGCAGCTTTGCCCGCCCGCGCGACGGTTTTCAAGCCAGTCCGGCATCGCGCATCAGTTGCGCTGCCGCCGCCTCGGCCAGCTTTTCGCGGCCCGCGCCATCAACCGGCACCTTGCCAACCTCTAGAAACAGCGGTGCCGCCAATGGCGACGGGCGGTCAAGCCGCACATGGTCGATATGCGGCGCAAGCCGGGTCAGCATGTCTTCAAGCCTGCCAAAGTCGATCAATCCGCGCATTGCCTCTTGCCGGGTGATCTGCAAGATCAAATGGTCGGGGTCGTATTTACGCAAGGTGTCATACAAGATGTCCGACGAAAACGTCGCCTGCCGTCCGCTTTTGCGCCGGCCTTGGTGGCTGCGTTCGATCAATCCGGCGATGATGGCGGTGTTGCGAAAGGTGCGCTTCATCACCGCATTGCCCGCAAGCCAGGTCTCCAGATCATGGCGCAGCGTGTCGCGGCCAAGCAGGCGGGCGGGGTCGGTGGTTTCGTGTAGCCCCCAGATCAGCGTCGCATAATCGGTCGCCACAAAACCAAGCGGCGCAAGCCCCTGATCCTCCATGCGTTTTGTCAACAGCAGGCCCAGCGTTTGTTGTGCGTTGCGTCCGGCAAAGCCGTAAAGGCACAGATGTTGCCGCCCGTCATAGGGAAAGGTTTCAATCAGCAACCGCCCCGGCGCGGGCAGATGCGACAGCTCGCGCTGCAGTGACAGCCAGTCGTTGGTGTGGGCGGGCAGGTCGGGCCAATCGGGCTGTTGCAAGATCTGCAACAGCCGTTCGGAAAGCTGGGTCGAGGTGGCAAATTTGCTGCCCGAAAACACCGCCACCTTCGGGTCGCGCCCCGGCTGTCGGGTGACCTCGACCGTCAATTCGTTCAGCCCCTCATAGCGCACCACCTGCCCGCCGATCAAAAACGTATCGCCGGGGGTCAGGGTGCTGGCAAAGGCCTCTTCAATTTCGCCCAGCGGCGTGCCGCCCATCCGCCCCTTCAGCCGCACTTTCAAGGTTTCGGTGTCGATGATGGTGCCAAGGTTCTGCCGGATCACCGCCGCCGTGCGCGGATCGCGCAGTGTCCACAGCCCAGCCCGCAGCATCAACCGCTGCCATTTGTCATAGGCGCGCAGCGCATAGCCGCCAGTGGCGGTGAACTCCAGACAGGCATCAAATTCCGCCCGCGTCAGCGCCGCATAGGGCCCGGCGCTGATCACTTCGGCATAAAGCTGATCGGCATCGAACCCGGCGGCGCAGGCGGTGGCAAGGATATGCTGGCACAGCACATCCAACGGCCCCGCCCCGCGCGGATCACCATCCAGCGCATGCGCCTTCACCGCCTCCAGCGCGGCCTGACATTCCACCACCTCAAAGCGGTTGGCTGGCACCAGCAGCGCCTTTGACGGCGCGTTATAGCGGTGATTGGCCCGCCCGATCCGCTGCACCAACCGCTTGACGTTTTTCGGCGCGCCCACCTGAATCACCAGATCGACATCGCCCCAGTCGATCCCCAAATCAAGGCTGCCGGTGCAGACAATGGCGCGCAGGCGGCCATCCGCCATGGCCTGCTCCACCCGATCACGCTGTTCGCGCGACAGGCTGCCGTGGTGAATCCCGATCGGCAAATCATCGCTATTTGCCAACCACAGGTGATGGAAAAAGATCTCTGCCTGCGCGCGGGTGTTGTGAAAGATCAGCGTGGTGCGGTGCCGCATCACCTGATCCAGAATCGCCGGAATGGCATAGCGCCCGCCACCCCCCGCCCAAGGCGGCGGCGCAGTGGTTTCCAGCATCGCAATGTCAGGGTCAGGCCCCGCATCGGCCTGCAAAATGTCGCAGTCCGCCGCCAAGAACCGCGCCAGCGCTGGCGGGTCTTCGACCGTGGCCGAAAGCCCCACCCGCCGCAGCCCCGGCGCAAGCTGGGCAAGCCGCGCCAACCCCAGCATCAGCAGATCGCCACGTTTGCTTTCAGCAAGCGCATGAATTTCATCCACAATCACCCGCTGCACTCCGGCAAAGATCCGCGGCGCATCTTCGTAAGACAACAGCAGCGCCAGACTTTCCGGCGTGGTCAGCAGAATATGCGGCGGGTCGGCGCGCTGGCGACGCCGCTGGGTATAGGTGGTATCGCCGGTGCGGTCTTCAATGCGGATCGGCAGGCCCGCACCTTCCACCGGGC
>JAHEDL010000241.1 GCA_024641255.1 Pseudorhodobacter sp. | reverse complement strand
GGAAGGGCCGAGGAATTTGAAAAGTGCGCCCCATGCCCTGCGCCAAACGCAGATGCGCGGCCTGCCCTGCCACATCCTTGCCGCGCAGCCGGATCGCCCCCGAGGTTGGCGTTACCGACCCTGCAAGCAAGTCAAACATCGTGGTCTTACCGGCGCCATTCGGGCCGATCAGACCCAAAATCTCGCCCGACTGGACCGTTAGCGACATGCCATCGACTGCGGCAACACCGCCAAAGCGTTTCGTCAGATTTTGCGCTTCGAGCACTGCGACCATCACCGCCCCTGATGTTTGATCTGTGATCACACTTGATTTGATCACACTATGGGCGTCTACTTTCCTAAAGCAAGACGATTCGTTTGGGGGTTTCATGACCGAAGAGGCAGGC
Organism: Pseudorhodobacter sp.; assembly: GCA_024641255.1. Lineage (GTDB taxonomy): Bacteria > Pseudomonadota > Alphaproteobacteria > Rhodobacterales > Rhodobacteraceae > Cypionkella. The sequence goes on along the minus strand of JAHEDL010000241.1, from coordinate 13,481 downwards.
ATCGTGTTGGCACCGGTGGGGCGGGAAACCGTGCAGGATCGGGTCTATTCGGAACTGCGCCGCGCCCTGATTGGCGGCGTGTTTGCCCCGGCGCAAGTGCTGACCATTCGAACGCTGGCCGATGCCCTGATGACATCGACGATGCCGGTGCGCGAAGCGATTGGCCGCCTGATCACCGAACAGGCGTTAGAGGCATTGCCCAACCGCAGCATTCGGGTGCCGCCGGTTACGCTTGCGCGAATTGATGATTTGCTGCGCGCGCGGGTTCTGATCGAAGGCGAAGCGATCGCGCTTGCGGCACCGAACATGACACCGCAGCTGCTGGATGCAGCCCGCGCGATTATGGCTGAATGGGAGGCGTTGCGGCTGGGCGGTAATCCGGCAACCGTTGACCGCGAAGTTGCCCTGAACCAAGCCTTTCATTTCGAAATTTATCGCGCCTGCGGGTCGGCGATCTTGATGCCGATGATCGAAAGCTTGTGGCTGCAATCCGGCCCCTGCACCCGCGCGGCGATTTTCGCGTTTTCCGAAGCTGGCGAACATGATTCTGCCACCTATCACCACGCCATTCTTGCCGCACTTGAAGCAGGTGATGCCGAAGCCGCACGGGCAGCGCTGATCAGCGACATCAGCCGCCCCTTCACCTTTTTGCGTAACAAAATCAAAGCAGAGGCGGCCAAGAAATGATCTTGCACATCTGCGAACCTGCATCTGGCCTTTCGGTGCGCGCCGATTTTCTTGCGGCAAAGGCACCGGAAAATGTGGCGTTTCTGACGCGCTATCTTGGCCATCCGCGGGTGGTTCCGGGGCTGCATGCCATGTGGACGGGGCCAGAAATTTCCTGCCCGATCCCGGCGGCGCATCTAGAGGCTGCGCCTTATGCCCACGCCCTGCCGCCTGAAAATGCAACGCTGCACCCGCAACCCGGCGACGTGGTTCTGGCCTATGTTCCGGCGCGGATGTGGGGCGGAAACCCAGACCCGATTTTCGATATCGGCCTGTTTTATGGGCCGGGCGCGCGGATGTTTTTCCCGATTGGCTGGCTTGCCGGATCGGTGGTGGCACAAGTGCGCGCCGAAGACCGCGCCGCCCTGGCCGAAGCCTGTGGCCGCATTCGCCGCACTGGCGCTTGCGACATCACCTTTGCATTGGAGTCATGATGGACGACTTTGAGCTTTATGACCTACGCGTCGAAATCGTGGCGCCTGAGGGCGCGAAAATCTACTGCGGCAAGCCCGGCGATTGGTTTGAATTGCGCGGCGAACAGTTGCACATGCCGCCTGACCAAAGCTTTTCGATCTATTCGCTTTCGGCCATCCTGCCGCTGCTGCCGGCAAAGCAACGCCAAACGCATCCAAATGACTGGATGACCTCGGATGCCGAGGTTGCCTGCCCCGATCCGAACTGCCCGTCACGACTGCGCATTACCCGCCTTTGCAAACGCCGCTTCAGCCACGCCGAAACCACTGCCGTTCCGCTGCCAAAGGAGCCGTCATGAGCGTTGCAACCCAAACCCTGCGCCCCGGTTACAAAATTTCGCGTGTCATTCGTGGGGGCTGGCAATTGGCCGGGGGCCACGGCCCGGTGGATGCCGCTGAACAGATCGAAGACATGATCGCCTTTGCCGACGCCGGAATTACCACCTTTGACTGCGCCGATATTTATACTGGCGTTGAAGAGTTGATCGGTGCCTTTCGCAGCGAATATGGCAACCGCCGTGGGGCCGAGGCCTTGGCGCAGATAAAGGTTCACACCAAGCTGGTGCCAGACCTAGAGGCGCTGCCAACCGTTAACCGCACATACATTCGCAATATTGTTGAAACCTCGGCGACGCGACTGCGGATGCAGCAATTGGATTTGGTGCAGTTTCACTGGTGGGATTACGCCGTGCCGCGCTACCTTGAGGCGATAGGTTGGCTGGATGAGTTGCGCCGTGAAGGCAAAGTCGCGCAGATTGGCGGCACCAACTTTGACACCGACCGCACGCTGGAAATCATGAAGTCGGGCGTGCCTTTGCTATCGATGCAGGTGCAATACAGCCTGCTGGATGGCCGCGCCGAACGCAAAATGGGGCCTGCCGCACTCGCAAATGATATGGTTCTTTTCTGTTATGGGTCGGTTGCAGGTGGCTTTTTGGGCGACCGTTGGTTGGGGCAAGCAGAGCCGGAGCATCCGCTAGAAAACCGGTCGCTTACTAAATACAAGCTGATCATCGATGACTTTGGCGGCTGGGATCTGTTTCAGGCCTTGCTGCGCTGCCTGCGCGGCATCGCTGACCGGCATCAGACCGATATCGCCACAGTTGCCAGCGCGGCGATGCTGGATCGTCCGGCCGTGGCGGCGGTGATTGTTGGCGCGCGCAACCGCAGCCACTTGGCGCAGAACGTGAAGGTTGCGGAGTTGCAGCTAACTGCGGCGGACAAGGCCGAGATTGCCGCAATTGTGGCGCAGGGGTCTGTGCCAGAGGGCGATACCTTTGCCTTGGAGCGCGACCGCACCGGCCGCCACGGCAACATCATGAAATACAACCTGAACAAGGCCAGCTAGGCCCAACCCCTCGCGCTGCCTGAAGCGGGGGCCAAATTATAACAGGCCCAACCCAACAGATGAGAGTTTCATGAAAAAGACACTTCTAGCCACCGTCGCCTTGGCAATGCTGCCCCTTGGGGCACAGGCTTGTGATATTACCATCGGACTTGTACTGGAATTGACCGGTGAAGCGGGCGAATATGGTCAAGCAGGGGCAAAATCGGTTGAAATGGCGTTCCGCGATCTGAATGATGCGGGTGGAGTTGCGGGCTGCAGCCTGAAAACCGACACGCGCGACAGCCAGACCCAAGCCAACGTCGCGGTCGATGCCGCGACGCAGTTGGTTCAGGTGGCGAAGGTTCCGGCGATTATCGGCGGTATCATCTCGCCGATGTCTATTCCGATCCTGACCTCGGTGACCGGGCCGGCGAAGGTGCTGCAGGTTTCGCCCGCGTCATCGTCGCCGACGCTGACCGCGCTGGGGCGCGACGGCAAGACTAATGGCGTGTTCTTCCGCACCATCACGTCAGACGCGCTGCAAGGTGTGGCTGCGGCGAAGTTTGCCATCGACAAGGGGCTGAAGAAGATCGCCATCGTTCACCAGAACAACGACTTTGGCGTGAACTTGGTGAAAGAGTTCACCGACCCCTTCGTGGCCTTGGGCGGCGAGGTGGTTTCGGTGACGCCGTATAACGCCAAGCAGTCGTCCTATGCGTCGGAAGTTACGGCGGCGATGGCGGTGCCTGCGGATGCTTTGTATCTGATTTCCGACCCGGTGGACGGGGCGACGATTGCGCGGACCTGGATCAGCCAGGGCGGCGTGCAGAAGTTCTTGTTGAACGACGGGATGAATTCGGACGATTTCATTGCATCGGTTGGCAAGGAATATCTGGGCGAGGCTTATGGCACGTCTTCGGGCACCAACCCGACAGCTTCAACCGACTATTTCAACGCCAACTACAAGGATTTCTCGGGGATTGATCCGGCGGCGCCGGCGGCGGATCGGTCTTATGATGCGGGAGCCCTGGTTGGCTTGGCGGTGGCGATTGCGGGCGGGCCGGATGCGGCGAAACTGCCGGATGCGCTGCGGGCGGCGGTGGATCCGAAGGGTGAGGTGATTCATGCGGGTAAGGATGAGTTCGTCAAGGCGCTGGCGTTGATCAAGGAAGGCAAGCCGATCCGGTATGAAGGAGTGATCGGGCCGGTCAGCTTTGACCAATACGGCGATATTACCGGTCCGTTCCGGCTGTGGCAGATCGTGGACGGGGTGGTGACGACGGTGGGGGAGATGACCACGGCCGATGTTGACGCGGTGAAGGCCCAGATCAAGTAGGGTTTGGGGTAACGGTTGGGGGGCGGCGGATCTTGGGTTCGCCGCCCTTTTGCATTCGAGGGGGCGGTGATGCCCCCTGCCCCGCTGAAAACGGCGCTGTGGCGGCGATGCGGTGGGTTTTGAAGCCTATGGGGCGCTTGGGTCGCGGCGCGGCTGTGTGGTGCGTTTTAACCGGTGTCCGTCAGTGCGACGCTTTGGCGGCTATGTAAAAACAAGGGCTTAAGCGCGCGCGTTAAGACCTTGTTTACAGACTGCCTTAGCTGTCTTGCGCAGCCACGACCAGCACACCGGCGCTTGCAAGACCCTCTTGGCGCAGGGCGGAAAGCAGGTGATGCAGGTGGTGGGTACTGACAAAGCTGGCGTGAAAACGCGACGGGGCGCGCAGTTCAAAGATGGCATCCTGTGACGCAGCAGAGCTGCCAACCTGCAACTGGCGAAACCACGCTTCGAATACCGCAGGATCATCGGCGTGCAGACGGCTGCGGGCGCGGTCCCATGCGGTGACAGGTTCTGGCAGCGGCGCAGAGGTGCCGGGACGAAAGGCGACAACATTGCCCTGCGCATGCTGTGGTGCTTCGTCGGGGCCTTGCATGCGGTCGACGAAATCAGAGCCAACAGCGGCCCAAGTGGCTTTGGTGGTGCGAAGGATTGCCGCGAGGTCAAGACCATGCACCGCCACCCTACCCCGCGCAGCGGCGCGTTTTTGCACCAGCCAACCCAGATCGCGCAGCTTGGCCATTTCGCGTTTGACCGTGCGTTCATCAACCGCCCAGAGTGCCGCTATTTCACGCTGGCCAACCGAAAGGTCATCGTGCTGCCAATTGTAGCGCGCAACGATCAAGGTCATAAAGCGCAGCACCAGTCGTTGCAGATTCTTGTCGGCATGACAGCCATGCGCCCCAAGCGCAGTGAGAAGATCGTATTTGCGGGATGCGGCTTGTAGCCCCACCGGCTTGATCTGTTTCATGCCCTGCTCTCCGTCGCCGATGTCCGGCGTGCTGCTGCGGCTCTGATGGCCTGCTTGGATCTGGTTACTCAACGTATTTCCCGATCATGCAGCTATTTGCGTCCTGATGGCGGTGAGTGTCAAGCGAAAGCTGAGATCGGTCCTCCGGCTGGCTTACTTTGACCCCAAAATCCGATGAAATCTTTGGTTCGATGGTATTGGGGGCCATACAGGATGTCACCCCATTGCGCAACCATGTCCCCTCAAGCGGCGGTGGGAGACCGAGGATGTCCCCTCTAAATCTATGGGCCGATCTGCCGATTCTGGCAGCAGGCAGCGAATCGGTCTGCAGCCAGAACGGGCAGGAAAACAAAGGATTTCTGCGCGACTTTCAATTTCCCCGTGGGGAATATGATTACAGCATAATAGCGTTTGCGGAAAATGCAAATCGCGCGTAAATACCGAAACCAACGGAATTTACGATGAGGTCAAGATGTTCACCCACCGCGATTTGCAAGAGATGCGCGATGCCTCGCTTAAGATGCAGGGCTGGATTCGCAAGCAGACCTTCTCGCCCCAGATGGAAAAGACGCTGCGGCGGTTTTCTTCGTGGGAAGTTTCAGAGCTGATCTTCAAGGTGAATCAGTCGACGTTTCGCGGCCGTCTGGTCTCTGACCCCGGACTTCCCGGCGGGGAAATTGAAGAGGATGGTCGCCAGCGCTGGTTCAGCCTGGAAGAGATCAACGAGATGCGGCGCAAGATGAAGGTGAACCGCAAAAGCCTGCTGCCACATCGGCCGGCGGGCAAGCGTGCGATCCGCGCGGCGATTGCCAACTTTAAGGGCGGTGCCGGCAAGTCGACGGTGGCGCTGCATTTTGCGCATGCGGCGGCGCTGGATGGTTATCGGGTGCTGTGCGTTGACTTTGACCCGCAGGCCACGCTGAGCCATTCGATGGGCCTGACGGACGTGAACGAAGAGCATACCGTTTGGGGCATCATGGCGCGCGATCTTGTGCGCGAAACCGAACGGATGAACCGCGCGGCACAGGGGGCCGAAAGTGGCGCCGCCCTGCCCCGCCGCAAACTGCCGTCGCAGATCACCGAGATGGGTCTTGGCGAGTTGCGCGTGGCTGACTTTATCAAGCCGACCTCTTGGCCGACGATTGATATTGTGCCGTCCTGCGCCAACGCGGCGTTTGTTGAATTTGCCTCGGCGCAGTATCGGCACATGAACCCGGACTGGTCGTTCTTTGCGGCGGTGTCGCGGTGGTTGGATCAACTGCCCAACGACGCTTATGACATGATCATTTTCGATTGCCCGCCCGCGATTGGCTATCAGTCGATGAACGCGGTGTTTGCGGCGGATGTGCTGTATGTGCCGTCCGGCCCCGGCTATTGGGAATACGATTCGACGACATCGTTCATCGGGCAGTTGTCAGAGGCGCTGGAGGATTTGTCAGCCGGATTTGAAACCAGTTTCCCCGCGGGGAAAACCCGGTTGCCGAAGGCGTTTCTGGATGTGCGGTTTTTGCTGACGCGCTATGAGCCCGGCAATGATCTGCACCGCGCGATGTTCGAAGCCTTCCGCAAGGTGTTTGGCGATCGGGTGACAGAGCATCCGATTGAACATACGCGGGCGGTCGAACAATCGGGGCGGTTCTTAAGTTCGGTCTACGAGATCGACTATCGCGACATGACGCGGGAAACCTGGCGGCGGGCGCGCACGACGTTTGACAACGCCTATGGCGAGTTTCGCACCAATGTCTGTGATGCTTGGGATCGGTTGGAGGAGGCTGAGGCATGACCAAGAAACGCCGGATGTTCGACATTGATCTGCCGGACGACGATGTGCCTGCCCCTGAAACCAAGTCTTTGGGCGGGTTGCGGCGCGGGCCGATGGCTACGGCGATTGGCGAAAACGCCGATTCGCTGCGTCAGCGTGCGGAACAGGAAAACGCCATTCGCGCGGAAAACGATGCGCTGGCCCATGAGTTTGTGCGGCTGAAAAAGCTGGGGCTGGTGACGGACCTGATTGCGCTGGAAGCGATTCATTCGGCGAAGCTGGTGCGCGACCGGTCGGCGCGGCTGGATCCAGAGCTGGAGGAGCTGAAGGCGTCGATCAAGGCGATTGGCTTGTCGAACCCGATTCAGGTCGAGCAGGTGGGCGAGGGACGCTATGAGCTGGTGCAGGGCTGGCGGCGGTTGTCGGCCTATCGCGCGCTGCTGGAGGAAACCGGTGATGCGGTTTACGCCACGATCCCGGCGGGGCTGCTGGCAAAGGGCGAAACGCTGGATGGGCTTTATCGCCGCATGGTCGACGAGAATATGGTCCGCAAGGATATTTCCTGGGCGGAAATGGCGCGGTTGGCGCAGGCCTATGCCACCGATCCGGCGATTGATTGCGCCGATCTGGATGCGGCGGTGAACCTGCTGTTCGCTACGGCGGCACCGCAAAAGCGCAGCTATATTCGCCGTTTTGCCAGTTTGCTGCGGATGCTGGACAAGGCGCTGCTGCACCCCGAGGCGATCTCGCGCGCTTTGGGGTTGGACCTTGCGCATCGGTTGGAAAATGATCCGGCGTTGATTGACGCGGTGGTTGCGGCGTTGCGGGCGGTGCCGAACCGCAGTGTTGCCGAAGAGTTGGCGGTGTTGCGCCGGTTTGCCGAAGCGGCACCGGTGATTTCCCCGCAGGGAAAAACCGGGCGGGGAAGACCAGCGTTGCGGGGGAAAACTTCGTTGCGGTTGCCGCTGACGGTGGGGGAAGTGCGCTGCACGGCGGCGCAGGGCAAGGTGGAACTGCGGCTGGATCGGGATTTTTCGACGGTAGATCGGGCGCGGCTGGAAGCGGCGGTCGAGGCGTTTTTCAAAGCGCTGGGATAAGAGCGGCTGCGAGAGATGCGAAAAAGGGCGTAGCTTGGCTGCGCCCTTTTTCATTCGCCAAGCAAGTCAGTCGCCGGATTTTCGGTGATTTCGACATCGGCGTAATAGCGCTGCGCTTGCAGGGCCGAGCGGTGCAGCGACAGCTTCATTGCGGCGGCCAAGGGGGCGCCATCCAGCGCGGCTTGGGTCAGGAAGCCCGCGCGCAGACCGTGCGGGGTGACGTAATCTTCTGGCAAGCCCGCAGCGCGCAGGCGGTGCCGCAAGATCACCCGGATCGCATCAGGGGCCAGCTTGCGCGGCAGCGCGCGGTCTGATTGGCTGATGGGGCGAAACAGTGGCCCTGCGGTGATTTGCGCGGCGTCGATCCAGCGCAGAACCGCCCGCGCAGCGCGGCCTTTCAGCGGCACGCGTGGCGCGTTGCCCTTGCTGGTGGTCTTGGTTTCCTGCAGGCGCAGCCAGATCAGATCTTTGCTGCGGTAGTCGGCAGTGTCGATATCTTCGCGGTAAAGGGCTGTGATTTCGCTGCGGCGACGGCCGCCGGACCCGAAGCCAAGCATTAAGATCGCGCGGTCGCGCTGGCCGCGCAAACTGTCGTCGCAGGTGGCAAGCAACTGTTCCAAAATAGCCCGTGTGACGGGGCGCGGTGATTTTGGTGCCGGAAGCCGCGCCGCCGCTTTGCGGGCCTTGGCGCAGGCCTGCTTTAACAGCGGGGCATCGAAGGGCGAGGCAAGGTTCTTCATGCGGTGAAACGCCCGCCAAGAGCTGATGCGGCGGTCAAGCGTCGAGGGTGCCGGGCAGCTTAGGCTGCGGCGCAGGCCGCGGGTGATCAGTTCAACCGCGGCGTCTTGCGCCGAGCCGGGGGCGTTTGTCAGGTCGATGCTGTGATCCAGAACGAAGCGCAGCGCGACGCGATCTTCTTCCGGCCAAAGCAAGGCTTTGCCAAAGACCGCGGCCTTCCATGCGGCGATATAGGCAAGGTCGCTTTCCCAAGCGCGCAGCGTGTTGCTGGGCGTGCCGCGTTTATAAAGGTCGATCAACGCCGCTTCGTCTTCGGCGGTGATGCTGCTGGATGTAGGGACGGGCAAGGCGGTTTTCATCGGTTTCCGGGCCTATTTCTGCGCAAGGTTGGTCACGAAATAGCGGTCAGATCAAGAGTCATGATAAATGGATATTATCGTGATTAATAGTTTGAATTTCGAAACAGCAAGGTTGTGCCCAAAATGGTCAAATTTTGACCATAAGAATACTGCGGCCTTTGTGTGCGTTAGACATAGTTTTGACGCAGGCAGAGCCAGATTTCACCGATTTTGGCGCGGGATTGCCCGTGCCAGAGGCACCCGCCCGGCACATAGGGCGAGTCGCCTTTCAAACGTTTGTCGGTTGGGCGCGGTGGTGGCGCTGTCCATCTGAGGTAAGCGGCATTGAATTTTGCCCGCCACAAGATCACCGCAAGTTGCGCACAAATGAGTTGACACGATAACATATGTTCGTGCACAACTTTGCACACGAAGAGACATATGTGCACACTATGTCGTCGGATCTGGGAGGAGACACAATGCAAACCAAACTTAAATTGACCACCAAGCGCGGGCTTTTCGGCACTGCCGCTGCTTTGGCAGCCACCGGGTTTTTCGCCCTGTCGGGCATGGCCAGCGCGGAAGCTGTAAGCCAGCAGACCTATGACAAATCGGACCTGATTCTGGTCACCACGGTGATCAACGCGACCAACCCCTATATGGCGTCGTGGATCGAAGGGTCGAAGGCCTTGGGCGAAAAGCTGGGCCTGCCGGTAGAGATCGTCCAGTCCAACGGCAGCTCGCAGACCGAATTGGCGGGCATTCAGGCGTTGGCCGCCAAGGGCAAAAAGATTGTTCTGGTGACGAACCCGCTGGCGGCTTCGGATGTGCCGGCGATTGCCAACACCGTGAAGCAGAACGGCGGCTATATGGTGGTTTGGTGGAACATGCCGCCGAACTATGAACCCAAAGACGTGGGCGACAACTTTGTGGCGTTCGGCACCTATAACGGCGTCACCGCTGGCGAATGCGGCGCCAAGGGTCTGATTGAAGCGATGGGCGGCAAGGGCGGCATCATTGCGCTGCCGGGCGTTCTGGACAGCACGGTCAGCCAGGAGCGTTACGCGGGCCTGTTGAACGTGATGAAGAATTACCCGGATGTCAAACTGCTGGATACCCAACCGGCAAACTGGGATCAGGCGATCGCGCTGAAAACCACGCAGCAGTTGATTGCCAAGTATGGCGACCAGATTGACGGCGTTTGGACCGCAGATGACGGCATGCTGCTGGGCGCTTATGAGGCCGTGAAAAAGGCCGACATGATCGGTGACGTGAAATTCTCGGGCGAGGGGGCCTATCCGCCGGTTATCGACCTGATGGTGAACCAGCCCGACGGCGATGTGGTGGCGGCGTCTTCGTTTCACCGTGGTTATAAGGCGGCGGCGACCGGTCTGCTGATTGCTTACAAGGCCGCGATTGGCGAGATTAACATTTCGGCAATGTCGGCAGATCAGCGGCACGGCCAGTATGGCATTGACTGTGTGACGCCGGAAAATGCGGCTAACTTCCAAGCCAATGGCGGCATTGACCCGGCGTGGCTGGATAAGCTGATTGCCGATCCGTTCATGGATCTGGTGGGCGGCGCTGTGGAAGCCCCGAAAAGCTAAATCCTGCCGCGCCTGATTTGGCGCGGATGCTGCAAACAACATTGCCGCCTTGGGTGGCGGCAATGTTTCAAAATGGATCCGTAAGATGACATCAGCCCCAGACCTGCGCCCGCCCTCCCGCCCGATCAAAGCTGCGGCCCGTTTTGCCAAATGGCAGGGGCGGTTGGCCGAGCTTGCGATCCTGTGCGGAATCGTTTTGATTTTTTCGGTGATCAACCCATCGAACTTTCCGACGGTAAGCAATTTCAACACCATCCTGAACAACGCTGCCATTCCGGCGATTTTGGGGGTGGGGGCCAGTTTCGTGGTGCTGACCGGGCGGATCGACCTTTCGATTGAAGGGGTGATGGGGGCGGCGGGCATGACGTTTGTGCTGTTGTCGGCCAACAGCCGCGAAACGATGGATCTGGGGTGGCTGGCGCTGCCGATTGCCTTGGCGTTGGGGGCTGCGTTGGGGGCTTTGACCGGAGCCATTCATGTGGTCGCCAAGGTGCCGTCGTTCATCGTCAGCCTTGGGATGTGGTACATTGGCCTTGGCGTCGCGGCGATGCTGTTTGGCTATGAGATGATTCCGTTCCTGTCGAACGAAGCGGCGGTGGCTTGGCCAACGCAGACACCTTTGGGCGTGCCGAACAGCTTTTTGGTGGCGCTGCTGGTGGTTGCGGCCGGATGGGCGATTGAACGCTATACCCGGCTGGGGCGCTTTGCTTATGCCATTGGCAACAATGAAGGCGTGGCGCGGCTGACCGGAATCGCGGTGGGGCGCTATGTGGTGGCGCTGTTTGCGCTGGCCGGGGTGTGCAGTGCCTTGGCGGGCGTGATGGGCAGTCTGGCCTTGGGCGCGGGAGCTGCGAATGTGGGCATTGGCATGCTGTTTCTGACGCTGGCGGCGATTGTGATTGGCGGCACGCCGTTAAGCGGTGGCAAGGGCGGGGTGCTGCGCACGCTGGTTGGGGTGCTGATATTGTCGACGCTTTACAATGGGCTGATCTTGTCGGGCGTCGACCCGTCGATCCAATCTGGCGTCTCTGGTCTGGTTTTGGTGGCCGCTGTCATCGTGGCAGGGTGGCCGCACCGCAATCGTCTGAAGGTGTTCAAATGATCAACGCGACTTTGTCTTCGGCGCAGGCGGTTGTGGGCGCTGGCCAAGCCATTCTGAAACTGAATGGCATCAACAAAAGCTTTGGCGCGCTGGCGGCGGTGCGCAACCTGACGCTGGAAATCGGGCGGCACGAGGTTGTGGGGCTGATCGGGGAAAACGGTGCGGGGAAATCGACGCTGTTGAAAATTCTGACCGGCGTGCACCAACCCGACACCGGCACGATTGAAGTGAACGGGCGCGGCGCGCGGTTTCGCAGCCCGCTGGACGCGCAGGGCTATGGCCTTGGCATCGTGCATCAGGAACAGTCGTTGTTCACCAACCTTTCGGTTGCCGAAAACATCGTGATGGGGGCCAGCGCCGATGGCGCGGCGGCGACGCGCGGCGGGGTGTATCGCTGGGGCGCGATCAATGCCGAGGCGCAAGAGGTGCTTAGCCGGATCGGGTCGACGATTGATCCGCAAAGCATTGTGGGCGACCTGACCTTTGCGCAGCGCCAGATGGTTGAAATTGCGCGCACCATTCATGTGGCGCGGCGCACCGCCGAACGCAATGGCGGCGCACCGCTGGTTATTCTGGATGAACCAACCTCGGTGCTGGAAAAGGCCGAGGCCGAGGTTTTGGAGCAAGAGATCGCCAAGCTGCGGCATCTTGGGTCGGTGATTTTCGTGTCGCACCGATTGGAAGAGGTGCTGCGGATCTGTGACCGCTTTGTGGTGATGCGGCACGGCGAGATTGTTGCCGATCAGCCGACCGCAGGGGCCAATGAAAGCGATCTGTTCCGGTTAATGATCGGGCAAGACATGCAGGCCAAGCCGAAGGCGGCGACGGGGGATACCAAGGCTAAAGCGGTTCTGACCGTAAACGGGCTGACGCGGCAGGGGGCCTATAACAACGTATCGCTGACGGCGCGGGCCGGGCGGGTGACGGCGATTGTGGGCGCGTTCCGGTCTGGTCGCGAAGAGCTGTGCCGCACCCTGTTTGGCGCCGAGGATTTTGACCGTGGCAGTTTTGAAATTGCTGACAAGCCGGTCGGGCGGTGGTCTGTGCGGCGGGCGATCAAGGCGGGGGTGGCGTATCTGCCTGCCGAACGCGGGGTCGAGGGTGTTGTGGGCGGGCTGACGGCGGCGCGCAACCTGACCTTGGCGCATCCCGGCGCGGGCCGTCGGTTTGGCTTTTTGTCGCCGCTGCGGCGGCGTCGCCTTGCCGAAGGTTGGTTCGAGCGGTTGGACGTGCGGCCGCGGCAACCGGGGCTAGAGTTAGAGCGGTTTTCCGGCGGAAACCAACAGAAGGTGGCTTTGGCCAAGTGGCTATTGGGGCGGCCCAAAGTGTTGATTTTGGACCACCCGCTGCGCGGTCTTGATCCGGGGGCCAGCGCCACGGTTAACCAACGTATCCGCGATGCCTGCGCGATGGGGGCTGCGGTGATCTTGTTGGCCGACACGCTGGAGGAGGCGCTGGAGCTGGGTCACGATATTTTGGTGATGCGCGACGGCGCGGTCAGCGCGCGTTTTGACCTAAGCTATGACACCCCGACGACGCGGGACCTTCTGGAGAAGATGGTATGACCGCAAACCCCACCCAAACCCGGAGGAATTGCCATGCGTGAGGCATTGGAACCCCCGCTGACCATTGCGTCGATCCGGCAGGCGGCGCGTTTTGGCTGGCGGCTTGATCAACTGCGTCAGGTGTTGGCGCCGATGGCGGTTTTCGCTGCGCTGCTGGCGCTGGTGGCGATTGCGGTGCCAGAGTTTTTGGGCGGCGGTGGCCCGTCGATCATTGCGCAACAGGCGACACCGATTTTGTTGGTGGCGCTGGGGCAATGTGTGGTGCTGCAAATCGGGTCGATTGATCTGTCGAACGCGGCGATGGCGCTGTTTTGCACGATTTTGTCGGCGTTGACGCTGGGGCCGCTGGGCATCGCCTCGCCAGTCTTGTGCGTGGCAGTGGTGACGCTGATCGGGGCGCTGAACGGTGCGTTGATGGTGTTTGCGCAAATTCCGTCTTTTGC
>JAHEDL010000605.1 GCA_024641255.1 Pseudorhodobacter sp. | reverse complement strand
CCGCGCGCCGCACGGATTGCACCCCGCGCAGGGCAGGGCCGTGATGGATACCACCTGCACGCAGGCGGGTGGCAATGGTATCGGTTGAAACCGCATCCCCACCCGTCATGGGAATAATCGGGGCAGGTGTTGCCACCGCGCGCAGCAGATGCGCCTGCGCCAGCAGGGTGTCACCCGACATCAGACGCGCAGGGCGGCCTTGGGTGCCATCTTCGCCAAAGCGGACCACCAGATCATCCAAGAGCGCCGCATTCACAGGCCGCAGCCAGCATAGATCGCGCAGCGTCAGACGCGCGACGGGGGCGTTATCCACCTGTTCCAGCGCCTGACGCATAATTTCGGGCAGGGCAAAGCCGGGCAGTACCGAAGCGTCGTTCACCTGATGGTCGCGCATCAGCGGGCTGTCGGCTGTGATGGTGACGCGGGCGGTTGCGTGATCCAGCCGGGTCAGCGCAAACAGCGGTACAGGGATTTGCCGCGGGGCTTGCGCGACATCCACCCAATAACACGCCCGTTCGAAGACGGCCCCCGGCAGGGCGATGCGGCGCGGGCGGTCTTGCGCGAACAGATCGGACCAGCGCGGTGCATTTCCGGCGGCAAAGGCGGTCAGCACATCGGCAAAATCACCCGCAGGCGCAGACCCGTCCGCCAGCCAGCCGCGCAAATGCTGTGACAGTTCGGCCAAAGACCGCACGGCAAAGCCGCAGCGCCGTTCAAAATGCGCCCGCCCCGCCATCAGGGTATAGGCCACATCGCCCAGATCGGCATCGGGATGGGCATGAACCCAATCTGCCAGCCTCTCCACCAGCGCGCGCAAGGTCTGATCGCTGCGCGCGGACAGCAGCACGGGATAACTGGCAGCATGATACATCCCATCCGCCCGCGCGGGCGCGGCGCGCAAGATGACATGGGCGTTGGTGCCGCTGGCGCCAAACGAACTGACGCCTGCGATGCGGGCCTGACCCTGCGGCCAAGGGCAGTTCACCACAGGAACCGCAAATCCCGCGCCTGCCAGATCAACCATCGGATTGACGCGGTCGAAGTGCAGGTTGGCCGGAATGACCCCGTTTTGCAACGACAGAACCACCTTTTGCAGGCTGGCAATTCCGGCGGCGAACTGGGCATGGCCGATGGCAGGCTTTACCGATGTCAGGGCCACCCCGCCATTTGCGCGGCTAGAAAACGCAGCAGCGCCAAACACCTGCGCCAAGGAGTCAAATTCAATCGGATCGCCAAGCGCGGTTCCGGTGCCATGCGCCTCGATCATACCAACCTGGTCGGGGGTCACGCCCGCATCGGCCTGCGCCTCCACGAGCAGGGCGGCCTGCGCTTTGGTTGACGGGGCAATCAGGCCATTGGTCTTGCCGTTGCTGTTGACCGCCGATCCCTCGATGGTGGCAAGGATCATATCTCCCGCTGCCAGCGCATCGGCCAGACGTTTCAACACCACCACACCCACGCCTTCGCCCGGAACAAAGCCATCGGCGCGGGCGTCAAAGCTATAGCTTTGCCCCGTGGGCGACAGCATCCCCGCGCGGTCAGCAGCAAGGTAAAGCCGTGGCGTTGCTTGCAAGAACACACCGCCGGCCAGCGCCATGTCCACCTCGCTCCGCCGCAGCGCCTTGCACGCGGCATCTACGGCAACAAGCGAACTTGAACAGGCCGTGTCAAAGGCCAGCGCCGGACCTTTCAGATCAAGGTGATAGGCGATGCGGGCCGGGATCACCGACCCCATATTGCCCCAAAGCGATTGCGGCGACGGCGCGCCGGTGAACAGATCCTGATAATCACCGGTATAACAGCCTACATAGACGCCACAGCGCGCGCCTGTAATGGCCTCACCCACATATCCGGCCTGTTCCAGCGCGGCCCAGCTTTCCTGAAGCAGCAGGCGCTGTTGGGGGTCCATATAGCGGGCCTCGGCGCCCGATATGTTAAAGAAACCGGCATCGAACTGGTCAATCCCGGTCAGGAAACCGCCTGTCCGGCAACGCACGGCATCGGGCAGCGGCCAGCGGGTAACAGGGCCGACGGCGGCGTGGCCTGATATCAGATTGCGCCAGAACTCGCCCATATCATCGGCACCGGCATAGCGACCCGACTGGCCGATGATGGCGATGGGACCGTGGCTTGGGGCGTCGGGCTGGACAGCTTGCTGTGGCGCTACCACAGGGATGTGTTGCGCGGGAACGCTGGTTGTTGGGGTAGGCGGGGCAACCCCGCGTTCTGCCAGATGCGCGGCCAGCGCGTGCAGGGTGGGGTGGTCAAAGATCGCCGTGCTGCGGATGTCGCAGCCAAGCGCGCGGTTGACGGCATCGACAAACCGGATGCCCAGAATGGAATCTAGCCCGTAATCGGCAAAGGACTGGGTGTCGTCGATCTCGGCTTCGGGCAGGTCCATCGTCTGCGACAGCACCCCGCGCAGTGTGGCCGTCAGGTCAATGCGGCGCGGGGCTGCGGGGACAGGAACCGGGGCCGGAATTGGTGCCGCAACAGGCACAGCCGCTGTCACTACGGCATCGGCCAAGGGCAGATCGCCCAGCCAAAGACGGCGGCAGTCGAACACCGTTCCGGGCAGGGATAGCGGGCGGGGCCGAATAGCGTAAAGCCGCAGCCAGTCGGGATCAATCCCGCGCCGCCACAGCCCCGCGAGACGCGACAGATCGCGCGATGACAACAGGCCATCCAGCATCCGCGCGAATTCGGGATGATCCTGCAACTGCCGCAGATCGCTGCGGTCTGCCTTGGTGATTTCGACAATGCC
>JAHEDL010000231.1 GCA_024641255.1 Pseudorhodobacter sp. | reverse complement strand
TTGGCTGGCGCCGCTTGGCTTGCTTACGGTATTCGCCCCCGGCATCCTTGCCGAGATTGCCTGGTTCTTCTCAAAGCTTGCACTGCTGACCTTTGGCGGTGCCTACGCTGTGCTGACGTGGATGGCGCAAGATGTGGTGCAGCAAAAGCATTGGCTGACCTTGCCACAAATGATTGACGGTTTGGGGCTTGCCGAAACCACGCCGGGCCCGCTTATTCTGGTTACAGAGTTTGTGGGCTATCTTGCCGCCGCCAAGCAGGGCCTATGGATGGGCTTGGCAGGGGCCATCATCACGCTTTGGATGACCTTCGCGCCCTGCTTCTTGTGGATTTTTGCGGGCGCGCCTTGGATCGACCGTCTAACGCACGCCCCACGCCTGTCGGGCGCGTTACGCGCCATCACCGCCGCTGTGGTTGGCGTAATTGCCAATCTTTCGATTTGGTTTGCCGCGCATGTGCTGTTTGGCAAAGTGGCTTCGGTCGACTTTGGCCCGCTTCACCTTATCACCCCCGACTTGGGCAGCCTGCGCCTGCTGCCAAGCTTGCTTGCTTTGGCTGCGGCATATCTTTTGTTACGACGCCACTGGCCTTTGCCTGTGGTTCTGTGCCTTTGTGCGCTGGCGACCGCTGCACTTGCAGCAATCTGACCCGGTAACCTCTTCCCTTTAGAGGCGAATCCCCTATGCTGGGCACAGCGTGAAAGGATGTCTTATGGCGAAATCGATTGATTACGGAAACCTGATGCACCGCGCGATGCGGGGGCTGATCCAGACCGTTCTCAAAGATGTCGCAGCCCACGGCCTTCCGGGCGCGCATCATTTTTTCATCACCTTTGACACCAGCGTCGAAGGCGTCGAAATGGCCGATTGGCTGCGCTCGCGCTATCCGGGCGAAATGACGATTGTTATTCAGCACTGGTTTGAAAACCTTACGGTTAACGATGACGGCTTCACCATCACGCTTAACTTTGGCAACCAACCAGAGCCGATGGTGATTCCTT
Source organism: Pseudorhodobacter sp. (assembly GCA_024641255.1). GTDB lineage: Bacteria > Pseudomonadota > Alphaproteobacteria > Rhodobacterales > Rhodobacteraceae > Cypionkella. The sequence continues at coordinate 12,915 of JAHEDL010000231.1, read as the reverse complement.
TCGACGCCGTGCGTACTTTTGTAGACCCCTCGGTTGAATTCGGCCTGCGCTTTGAAACGCATGACGAAGAAGAGGATGAAGACGACGAAGAGCCGGAAGACGACCCGACTCCGCCCCAGGGTGACGCCCAAATCGTGCGGCTAGACAAATTCAGAAAGCAATAGTCCTCTAATTTCAGGAGCCTGTCATGGCGAATGAGGCTACATTGTTCATCCGCCAATTATTGCGGAACCCGTTGCAAGTCTCTGCTGTGGCACCGTCGTCACGTTGGTTGGCCAAGGCCATGGCGCAAGGGCTTGGCCCTGATACAGGTCGCGTGGTTGAATTTGGCCCTGGCACCGGCGTGCTGACACGCGGCATCCTTGCTGCTGGCGTCAAACCCGAGAATCTGACTCTGTTTGAAATGAGCACGGATTTCACTGCGCATCTGCGCGCAAACCTGCCCGGCGTCACGGTGATCAACGCGCCTGCGCAAACCGCACCATCTACGGTTCCGACCGGAGTTAACCGGGTGATTTCTGGCCTGCCGTTGCTGTCAATGCCACCAGCTTTGCGCGAATCTATCGTGCGCGCCGCCTTCGATATTTTGGAGCCCGGCGGCCTTTACGTTCAATTCAGTTATGGCAGCAAGCCAGCGCTGTCGGCAGAGCAGCTGAAGCGGCTTGGCCTAACCGTTGGTCCGGGCCAGCGGGTCTGGTTGAACCTGCCGCCGGCGCATGTGTTCCACTTTCGCCGCGCCTGATCGTCGCAATTGCACGGTATACCTCGGCATACCGATTGAATTCTCAGGCCTGCCGCTGTATGCGGCAACCAATCCCAACAGGAGGCTTGCAGATGTCCGCCACTCGTACCGAAACCGACAGCTTTGGCCCGCTCGAGGTTCCCGCCGACAAATACTGGGGCGCGCAGACCCAGCGGTCGATCATGAACTTCCCGATCGGCTGGGAGCGTCAGCCGATTGCCATCGTCCGCGCCTTGGGCGTGATCAAAAAGGCCTGCGCGCTGGTCAACATCGCGCAAGGTGACATTGACGCTGCTTTGGGCGAAACCATTGCCAAAGCCGCGCAAGAAGTCATCGACGGCAAGTTTGACGACAATTTCCCGCTGGTGGTTTGGCAAACCGGGTCTGGCACGCAGTCGAACATGAACGCGAACGAAGTTATTTCGAACCGCGCGATTGAAATGATGGGCGGCGTGAAGGGCAGCAAAAAGCCGGTTCACCCGAACGATCACGTCAACATGGGGCAGTCGTCGAACGACACCTTCCCGACCGCAATGCATGTGGCCATCGGCATGATGGCGCGCGATGTGCTGTTGCCGGGTCTGGAAAAGCTGCACGCGGCGCTTGACGCCAAAGCCGTTGAATTCAAAGACATCATCAAGATCGGCCGCACCCATACCCAAGATGCCACGCCCCTGACCTTGGGGCAGGAATTTTCGGGCTATGCCGCACAGGTTGCCAAAGGCATCGCGCGGGTGAAATCCTGCCTGCCCGACATCTATGAACTGGCGCAGGGCGGCACGGCCGTTGGCACCGGTTTGAACACGCGGGTCGGTTGGGATACTCGCGTGGCTGCGCAGATCGCCGCAATCACTAACCTGCCCTTCGTCACCGCACCGAACAAATTCGAAGCCCTTGCCGCGCATGACGCAATGGTGATGTTTTCGGGCGCGCTGAAGACCGTAGCGGCATCCTTGTTCAAAATCGCCAACGACCTGCGTCTGTTGGGGTCAGGCCCGCGGTCGGGTCTGGGCGAGTTGATCTTGCCGGAAAACGAACCGGGATCTTCGATCATGCCGGGCAAGGTGAACCCGACGCAGGCCGAAGCACTGACCATGGTTTGCGCCCATGTCATGGGCAACGACGCAGCGGTGGGCTTTGCAGGCAGCCAAGGCCATTTCGAATTGAACGTCTACAATCCGATGATGTCCTATAACGTGTTGCAATCCATGCAGCTTTTGGGCGATGCGGCTGGGTCGTTCACCGATAACATGGTTGTCGGCACCCAAGCCAACGTGGCGCGCATCGACAAGTTGATGAAGGAAAGCCTGATGCTGGTCACCGCATTGGCCCCGACCATTGGCTATGACGCTGCCACCAAGGTTGCCAAAACCGCGCATAAGAACGGCACCACGTTGCGCGAAGAGGCGATTGCGCTTGGCTATGTCGACGGCGAAACCTTCGACCGCGTTGTGCGGCCCGAAGACATGGTCGGCCCGAAAGGCTAAGCCATGGCCGAAATCATCAACCTGCGCGCAGTGCGGAAGGCCAAGGAAAAGGCCGCTGATCGCGCGCAGGCGGATGCGAACGCGGTGAAATACGGACGCCGCAAGACCGACAAGCAATTTGAGAGCGCGAAGGCGGAAAAAGCCAGGCGCGATCTTGACGGGCACGAACGCGAATGAGCGGGCGGCCCGTCAAACATTCCCTTACATTGAAAGGGCATCGCACATCGGTATCATTAGAACAGGCGTTTTGGGATGCGTTTCGCAAAGTTGCAACCGCACGCGGACAATCGCTTAACGATTTGGCAGCCGAAATTGACGCCAGCCGCGCGGGCGATGTCGGGCTGGCCTCTGCCATTCGGGTGTTCGTGCTGCATGCATTCAGTGGCCAATCGGCCGAGAACATTTAGCGCCGGGTAACGCGCAACCGGATACCGTTCTTCGCCCGCACCGTCAGATGCGCCACGGGCACCGGCATTTCGCCAACCAATTCAAACCGAAACGCCCGTGCCAGCAGTGCCAGCAGTAACGGGCCTTCAACCATGGCAAATCCCGCCCCGCTGCACACCCTTGGCCCCGCCGAAAACGGCATATAGGCGTCGCGCGCGCAGGCACGGTTGGCATCGGTTTGCCAACGGTCGGGGTCGAACGCATCGGGCCGATCCCAGATGCGTTCGTGCCGATGCAAGTGCCACGGACTTAGAACAATCTGCCCGCCCTTGGCGACCTGCCGTGCGCGCATAAGTTCCGGGCAGCGGTTTTCGCGCACCATCATCGGCACCGGCGGATAAAGCCGCAGCACTTCGCGGAAAACGTCGCGGGTAAAGCGCAGCTTTGACACCGCGGCAAACTCTGGCGCGTCGCCCAAAGCCGCAGCCTCTGTTGCTACGCGGTCCTGAGCAGCCGGATAAAGCGCCAGCATCAACAGCGCCCAAGCCAAGGCCGACGCGCTGGTTTCGTGCCCCGCCAAAAAGAAAATCGCCACCTGATCCACCATTTCGGCGGTCTGAAAGCAATCTCCGGTCAACGGGTCTGGCGTGACCATAATCTTGGATGCCAGATCATCGGGCGCAGTTCCTGCCGCAATCTCGGCCGCGCGGGCTTCGGTCAATCGGGCGATCAAAGTCCTGATCTGCAACGCAGAACGCTTCGTAGACCGGCGATGCAACCGGGGCACCCATCGGGGTAGCGGCAAGAAGGCTGCAAGGTTCAGCAACGGCTGCGTGCGCTGATAGTCGCGAAATTGGGTAAAAACCTGCGCTGCAACTTCGTGTTCGATTGGAATAGAAAACAGCGTCCGAAAAATAACGTCTGCGGCGGCGTGGCTCATCTCTGCTTCGACCTCAACGTCGCCGACAGGCATCCGCGCAACCGCCGCCTGCCCCGCGGCCAGCATGGCAGGAAACGTATCGCGCAGCCGGCCACCTTCGAACGCCGGGTCAATGATACGACGCTGGCGCTTCCAAACCTCGCCATTGGTCACAAACACTGAATTGCCCAAAAGCGGGTTCAGCCCCTCGCGGATCCGGTTTGATTTGGGAAAATCATCCGGCCTTTCGACCAGAACCCGGTTCACCAAGGCCGGATCGTTGCACAGATAGCTGCGGAAAAACGGGGTGCGAAACTCTGCCATCCAAGCCCGATACAGCCGCAGCGGCTGCGCTGACAAAATGTCAGCCCGAAACAACCGCAGATAGTGCAGCAGCGATACCTTTTCCGGGCGCGAGGGCGGCTTGGGTGGGTTCATGCGATGGTTCTATAGCCAGAGCTTGGCGTTTCAATCCGGCTTTTCGACGCGGGCCGCCCTGCGTAGCGTTGCCATAGCGTTAATGGCCCAGCGGTGATGCGAAAATAGTCGTAGTCGCCGGGGCGATCAAAGGCGCACAAATATTGAAAATGCAGCCGGAAAAACCGCCAGCGCAGTTCCGCCCACCGGGCCGGGCTAAGCGTCTGGGTGAACGCGGCTGACATCACCAACGGCCATCTTTTGGCTGGGGGTGTAACGCCTGTTACAGCGACCGGATCGCACAGCGCAAAAGCGCAACCATCCCCGGGCGCCGTCACATCAACCCACGCCACCCTGTCTTGCGCTGCCATATAGCGCAAATCGGCGCGCAAACGCTTGGCTTCGGGTAAGAAAGACACCATTGGCACCACCTGCCCCAGTGACAGAAACGACAGCGTTGTCTCCCCATCCGGCAGCCCCTGCCGCAGCAAATCGGCCAAAATCGAAATCGCCAGATGTGCGCCAGAACTGTGGCCCACCACCAAAACCTCGTCAAAATCACTAGCTGCCGCATCACGAATGGTGGCGGCAAACCTTGCCATCCGAGTTTCTAACTCTGGTGGGTTGGCGCCTTTGGCCTGCGCCGAATAGGCGTAATCATGCATCAGATAATAGGCAAAAACCTTGTTGTCCCAGTGTTTGAAACCTCGCAGTGTCAACCAGATTGCGGTCAGACCGACCAACCACCCCAAGATCGGCGTGAAAAGCGCCGCCAGAAGGCCAACGGCCCAGCCGACCAAAACTGCAACGGCAAGCTGCAACAACAGGAACACAATCGGATACAGGGCGGCGATCATCGGGCCCTTTCGTAACCCCGCCAACCGAAACAGCGCGCCGGACCCGATATAGACACACGCCGTACGCAGCAATTGCAGATATGTCGCAGCAATACCTTGCTGCATCGAGGTCTTTACGATGTCCGACCAGACGAGCACCTCGACATCGGCATTGGTGACGTAACCATCCATCAAGGCCGTGACCTGCCACCCATATGACCCTTTTACGGTTTTTGGCGTCAACGCAATATCATAGCCCGACACGGCCGCCTGCACCGCCGCCTCTTTACGATAAAGCTCGCGGTAGCGGCGCGGGTGAAACGGATCATAGCCCGGGATGTAAAACACCCGCCTGCGAAAAACCCGCTGATCGGCCTTCATGTGCCCCGTGATCGAATCCATCGTTTCCCTGCCAGTCCCTTGCCAGCATGGCCAAAGATTCCGGCAAATCTAAGGGGAAATCCTAGCCGAGATTGGCCAGGAACGGCACATTTTCCAAAAGCCAATAGGAAAATGACGAAAAGCCGCCGGTCAGCATCAACAGACCAATGGTCCAAAGCAGCAGGCCCATCATCTTTTCAATCCGCTCGGCATGCCGCTTCAGGAACGCCACCGCAGGCGCAAGTCGCGAAAAGAACGCGGCGACGGCCAAAAATGGCAACCCCAAGCCAGCGGCATAAACCGCCAGCAGCACCATTCCGCGGCTGACATTGCCCTCTTGCGCGGCAAGCGAAAGAATTGCCCCCAACTGCGGCCCGATACACGGTGTCCAACCAAAGGCGAACGCCAGCCCCAGAACGTAGGCCCCGAAAGCCGAACCGCCTTTGTCGCCCGCATCAAGCCGCATTTCGCGATCCAGAAAGCCTATGCGGTAAATGCCGATAAAATGCGCGCCAAAGATCATCACAATCACACCGGCGATGGTTGCGAAGGTGTCGGCATTGCCCAGAAAAAACGCGCCGAAGGCCGAGGCCGCCAAACCGAGCAACAAGAATACCGTCGAAAGACCCAACACGAAAAACAGTGCCGCCAGCAACGGCGAACGGCCACTTTTCATCTCACCCATCGAGATACCGGACATATAGGCCAGATAGGGCGGCACAATCGGCAACACACAGGGGCTAAGGAACGAAAGCACGCCCGCGATCAGCGCCACCAACATGGCCGGAATCAGACTTGCGTCGATGATGTCGATGCCGAACATGGTCGCCCCTTTTCACGTCGTTCGGCTTGATCTACCGCGCTTGCGCGCAAAGGTCACGCGTTTGCGGGTCACATCCATGTGCGGCAATTTCAACTGGTAACTTGGCCCGCGACAGGGATATTGGAACGTCGATGAAAGGCTGGCCGATGAATTGGGATATCGAGATCGATTGTGTGGGGCTGCTTTGCCCGCTGCCGGTGCTGCGCGCGCGCAAACGCCTGCTTGCCATGCAAACCGGCCAAGTGCTGCGGGTGCTTGCCAGTGACAAAATGGCGGTAATTGATTTGCCACATTTCTGCGGCCAATCGGGGGATGAATTTCTTGGCCAGTCCGAAATCGACGGCGGCAGCGCCTATCTGATCCGCAAAAGCTAAGGGCGGTAGGTTTCCCCACCGCCCCCAAATCTTAGCGGCCCAGTGACCACCAGCCGCGCTTTTTCGGCTTCGGCGGACCATCCTCTTCCGGCGGCTCTACTGCAGCGCTGCGTGCCTCGGGGTCAGCGACAAGCACTGCAGCCGGGGCTTCAGCGGCCAACGCAGGGTCTACCGGGAAACTTGGTGCTGGTGCTGCGACGACAGCCTCAACAACGGGCGCCTCGACCACAACGGCTGCGGCCTCAACGACGGCCTCTGCTGTAGCATCTGCCTTCGGCTTGGCGCGGCTGGTCCGGCTACGGCTGCCCTTCGGCTTTTCTTCCGCAGCACTTGCCCCCTCGACCACTGCCTCAGTCTCTGCCGCCTCAGCCTTAGGCTTGGCGCGCGAACGCGACGCAGGCTTTGCCGCTGCGGGTTTGTCGGCTGCTGCCTTTGCAGGTGCAGTCTTGGCGGCAGGTTCCCCTGCCGTTGCCGACTTACTGCCACGCGGCGCACGGGTGCGGGTTGGCTTTTTCACTTCGGCCGCAACCGCATCGGCAGGCGTTTCGACAGCGACGGCGTCAGCTGCAGCGACGTCCGCCACAACCTCGACAGCAACGGTATCGTCGCCACCCTCTGCAGCGGTGTCATCATCACCGTCATCGCCTTCGTCACCATCATCGCCTTCGGTCGCGCCCTGTGCAGACGCATCACCGTTCTGACCCGGCTTCTTGCGACGACGCCGACGACGGCGCTTCTTGCCCGTGCCGCCTTCACCCGTGCCAGCAGCATCGCCTACTTTTGCAGCAGCCGGTGCAGCCTCGATCACTTCGGCTTCTTCGACTTCTTCAACGTCGTCGATGATGTCTTCGTCTTCTTCTTCGGCCACCGGCGCGCCCATCAGCGAGGCGTTACCCGAAATCACGGTCGACGCCTCTGGCACCACCCGAGTCGCAGTCTTGAACTTCTCGATCGAGAAGTCTGGGCTGATCAGCGTCGGATCGCATTCGATCCGCACCGACATGCCATAGCGGGCTTCGATCAGCGCGATATGTTCGCGTTTTTGGTTGATCAAGAAGTTCACGATGGCAAAAGGTGCCTTCAGCAGCACTTCTTTCGACCGCTTCCGCGTGCCTTCTTCTTCCAAAGCGCGCAGCACTTGCAGCCCAAGGCTGTCGTCAGACCGAATCAGGCCGGTGCCATGGCAATGCGAGCACGGCTGCGTGGTCGATTCCAGCATGCCCGGACGCAGACGTTGACGGCTCATTTCCATCAGGCCAAAGCCCGAAATCCGGCCAACCTGGATCCGCGCGCGGTCGGTTTTCAGCTTTTCTTTCAGACGCTTTTCGACCGAGGCGTTGTTACGCCGCTCTTCCATGTCGATAAAGTCGATCACGATCAGACCGGCCAAGTCGCGCAGGCGCAACTGGCGCGCCACTTCTTCGGCGGCTTCAAGGTTAGTCTTCAAAGCGGTGTCTTCAATCGACCCCTCTTTGGTCGCGCGACCCGAGTTCACGTCAATTGCGACCAACGCTTCGGTGATCCCGATCACGATGTAGCCGCCAGATTTCAGCTGCACCACCGGGTTGAACATGCCGCCCAAGTAGCTTTCAACCTGATAGCGGGCAAACAACGGCGTCGGGTCGTCATAGCGCACCACCGATTTGGCGTGGCTGGGCATGATCATCCGCATGAAGTCTTTGGCGGTGCGATAGCCCGCTTCGCCTTCGACCAGAATCTCGTCGATCTCGCGGCTGTAAAGGTCGCGGATCGTGCGTTTGATCAGGTTGCCTTCTTCGTAGATCGCCGCCGGTGCAATCGACTTCAGCGTCAGTTCGCGGATCTGTTCCCACAGCCGCATCAGATATTCGTAATCGCGCTTGATCTCGGGCTTGGTGCGCTTGGCACCAGCGGTCCGAATGATCAGGCCCGCGCCTTCCGGCACTTCGATTTCCTGTGCGATTTCTTTCAGTTTCTTGCGGTCGGCAGCCTGCGTGATCTTACGCGAGATCCCGCCCCCACGCGCCGTGTTCGGCATCAGCACGCAATACCGCCCGGCCAACGATAGATAGGTCGTCAGTGCGGCGCCTTTGTTGCCGCGTTCTTCCTTGACCACCTGCACCAGCATGATCTGGCGCACTTTGATCACTTCTTGGATCTTGTAGCGACGCGCGCGCGGCTTGCGCGGAGCAGAGATTTCTTCCGACACGTCTTCTTCGGCGATCGATTCAATCTCGTCGTCGGTATCGCTGGCGTGGTCGATCGACCGATAGGGCGCATCGCCTTCTTCGGTGTCGACAGAGGCGACATTGTGGGTGTGGGCATGCGCGTGATCATGCGGCTGATCGCTGTCGTGATCATGGCTGTGCTCGCGTGCGGGCGTGCTGGAAACCAGCGCATCCGCACCAGTTTCATCGCCCAGATCCACAACATCCATGCCGCCGATTTCGGCAACCTGCACCGCATCGCCGTCAACCGCTTCGGCGCGCGGACGCGGCGCTGCAGGTTTCGGGCGCGGGCGCGACCGACGGTTTTCTTCTTCATCTTGCGCGCGGTTATAGGCGCGCTCTTCGTCCAGCAAAGCTTTGCGGTCAGCTACCGGGATTTGATAATAATCCGGGTGGATTTCAGCAAAAGCCAAGAAACCATGCCGGTTGCCGCCGTAATCGACGAAAGCCGCCTGAAGCGACGGCTCCACGCGGGTGACTTTGGCAAGGTAGATGTTTCCGGCAAGCTGGCGTTTGTTTACGGTCTCAAAGTCGAATTCTTCAACCTTGTTTCCGTCAACCACGACCACGCGGGTTTCTTCCGCGTGGGTGGCGTCGATGAGCATTTTCTTAGACATATCAATCCATTGCGCCCTGCACGCAAGGGACGCTCCGGTGGACCGGAACGGCGAGCAAACATGTCAGGGCGGCTTGTTCGGGCGGCTGCGCGCAACGCAAAGCGGCGGGCTATGCCCGGTGGGCATCCCTCGCAGCAAATTGCCAATGTCGCGCACATCATCGCGGTTCACGTCTGGGCGACTTGCATCGCCCACCTTTAAAAGCCCGGTCAGATCCTGTGTTATCAGTCACTTGCGGGCAATAATCCGGTCTTACGACCGATCCGACCACCCCAATTTTCGGCGCGCATACAGCGCCAGATTGTCAGGGCAGAGAATACCGTGGCGGAAACACCCCCGCCTGCCTTGACCCTAACGGGAAACAGGGCGCGCTGACAATGGGTGATTTGTGTCAGATGCAATGCAGTGCGCCCGCACCGCGCACTGCAAGAACGGGTCAAACGTAGTCTTGCCGCTGCAACCCATACTTCGCCATCTTCTCGTTTAGCGTGCGTCGCGGCAGACACAACTCATCCATCACTGCAGTGATAGAACCCTTGTGGCGCCGCATGGTGTTATCAATCAGCATGCGTTCAAAGGCTTCGACGTAATCCTTCAACGGCTTGCCTTCCGTCGTCAGTGCCGGGCCAGAGGCTTCGTTGTCAGCCATCAGCAACGACGCAATCGACCCTGACCCGCGCCGGTTTTGCAACACTGCCCGTTCGGCAATGTTAACCAACTGACGCACATTTCCGGGCCACGGGGCCTGCAGCAATTGAGCGGCTTCTTGTGCGGTGACCTGCGGGGCGTCGCAGCCATATTCTTCGGCAAATTGTTCTGATGCGCGGGTGAACAGCGTCAAGATATCTTCGCCGCGCGACCGCAGCGGCGGGCAGATGATCGTCATGGCACCCAAACGGTAATACAAGTCCGACCGCAGCACATCTTCCAGCGTTGTGTCCGGCGCGTGTTCGTTGCAAATCGCAATAATGCGCGTTTCCGGCGGCACACCCTGTTCGTTGATCAGGGTCAGCAAACGCGATTGCAACGGGTGACTAAGCGCTTCGATGTCCTCAAGACACAGTGTGCCGCCGCGCGCCTCTTCGATCAGAGGCAGGTTGCCATCGTCCGACGGACCAAAAAGCTTGGCCGCAAGTTGATCTTCGCCCCATGCGGCACAAGACACGGTCACGAATTTCTTTGACGCACGCGGACCCACGGCATGCAATGCATGCGCAACCAAGGTCTTGCCGGTGCCGGTTTCGCCATCAATCAAAACGTGGCTGTCGGCTTGGCCCAGATCAAGAATATCTTCGCGCAGACGCTCCATCGCCGGGCTTGCACCGACCAGTTTTTTCATCAGAACCGACCCGTCGGACAATTCCTTGCGCAGCGCGCGATTGTCCAAAGTCAGCCGCCGCGCGGTTGTCGCCCGCTTCGCCAGCTCGGTCATTCGGTCAGGATTGAACGGCTTTTCCAAAAAATCATAGGCCCCGACGCGCATGGCTTCGACCGCCATCGGCACATCGCCATGCCCGGTAATCAAGATCACCGGCAGCCCCGAATCCATGCCCATCAACCGTTTCAAGAACGCCATGCCATCCATGCCCGGCATCTTGATGTCAGACACCACAACGCCGGGCCATTCCGGCCCCAGCACTTTCAGCGCCTCTTCGGCCGATGCATAGGTTTCGGTGTCAAAGCCCGACAGGGCCAGCCACTGGCTGATCGAGGCGCGCATATCCGCTTCGTCATCGACAATCGCCACTTTCATTGCCCGTGCCATCACGCCCTCATTCCGCTGCTTCTGCTTTTTTGCCCAAAATGGGCAGTTGCACTTCGAACACCGCGCCACCGCTTTCGGCGTTATGCGCCGTCAACCGACCGCCAAGATCGGTGATAATGCCCGAAGAGATCGCCAGACCAAGGCCCACGCCCTCGCCCGGCTTTTTCGTTGTATAAAACGGTTCGAACACCGAGCCGATGTCGGCAATACCCGTGCCATTATCGCGCACCGCCAATGCCGCAGTTTCCCCTACCGTCAACAAAAGGTCGATCTGCGGGTCTTTCAAGTCTTTGGTGGCATCCAAAGCGTTGCGTAACAGATTGATGATCACCTGCTCTAACCGCAGCCGATCTGCCATCACCATAACAGGTTGGCGCGGCACGGTGCGGGTGATCTTGACCACGCGCTGCTTCAATTGCGGTTCCATCATCGCCAAAGCCGACGACACGCAGGCGCGCAGATCCACTGGCTCAAATGCCTCACCGCCTTTGCGGGCATAGGATTTCAGCTGCCGCGTTATCGCCCCCATCCGGTCGATCAAATCGTCAATGCGCTGAAACGACGACAACGCCTCTTCGGGGCGCTTGCGCTGCAACAAGAGCCGTGCCCCCGCCAGATAGGTCTTCATCGCCGCCAAGGGCTGGTTCAATTCGTGGCTAACGGCCGCAGACATTTCGCCCAGCGCCGCCAGTTTGGACGACTGCGCCAGTGTCAACTCTGCAACCTCAAGCGTCTTCTGCACCTTTTCACGTTCAGCAATCTCGCGGCTTAGCCGGGCATTCAACAGTCGCAACTCTGCCGATTCGCGCTGGAAGGATACCGATTGCGACCAAGCCCGCCGCGACAGGATGTAAAACGTGAAAGCCGCCAGAATCGCAAAGCCCATGATTTCCAGCGCGATCACGCCGTTGACCTTTTCGCGCACCGAATCATAGGCGGTGAAGGTCAGCATCTTCCACCCCTGAAACGGCACCCGCGCCTCGGTGCGCAGCACAGCTTCGCCGGAAAGATAGGCGTCGGGCGGGTTCTGCGCCCAGTCCGCCGCGCCCTTCAGCGCCCGATCCAAAGCCGAAGGGCTGTCTGCCGAACTTAGCGCCACATCAACCGGTTTTGACCGCCACGACGGTTCGGTCGCCAGAATCACCGTGCCTTCAGAATTGGTCACCAAGACCGCGTCCTGCAGTCCCGCCCAAGCGCGTTCATGTTTCATCATGTCGACGGCCACGACGATCACACCCAAAATCTGGCCATCCGCCTCGATCACCCGCGAATAAGTGAAATCATACGCACCACCGTCCTGTCGGGTGGCGGAAAACACCGTGTCCTTGGTGCGCTGCGCATCAATGAAATAAGCGTCGTTGCGATGGGCCGTGCCCAGCAGATTGCGATTGGTCGCACCAACGGTCCAGCCATCGCGATCCAAAAGCATGATCGACGCGACGCCAATTTCTTTCTGCACTTCGATCAGGCGCAGCGTGGTGTCGGCAAAACTATTCTTCAGCAACGCATCCCGAATCGCCGGGTCATCCGCCAGCAGCAACGGCACGACCGAGGTCCGCTGAACTTCTGACAGCATGTTGCCCGAATACAGCGCAAGGCGCAGTTCGGCGCGGTTGCGGGTGGTTTCGGTAAAGCGCTCAGACAGCCAGCGGTTGGTGGTTAACACCACACCAAGCGCCAACAAAATCAACAGCGTGGCAGCAAGCCGAATGCGCCAGGATTTTCCCGGCGCAACATCTCTTAGTCTGTTTGTGCGGCTGCGTGTCTGCATGAGGCAACTCTAGGCCCAGCGCCTTGCCGCCTCAAGCAGGTGCGCGTCAGGCCAGCGCCAACCCGCCCATCAGGCTGGCAAACAGCGCAGCACCGTCGGTGCCGCCATGCTGGGCATCAACAACCCGCTCTGGGTGCGGCATCATGCCAAGCACGCGGCGGTTTTCAGACAAAACGCCGGCAATGTCAG
>JAHEDL010000597.1 GCA_024641255.1 Pseudorhodobacter sp. | reverse complement strand
CCTCTTGGTATCCACGGGTGAATCGGGATCGCAAAGTTGTCTGCGGTATGCCGCCCAGCTTTGGCGCGGCCCCTGCGGTAGAGATGGCCGAAGAGGCCCCCGCGAAAGCACCCGCAACCAAGGTCACGATGGCACCCGCGGTGCCGTCCAAACCCGCGCCGCGTGGTCCGGGCGCGCCGATTGCAACGGTTGCCAGCGCGATGATGCCAGAGGCGTTGGTGGTCAAGCCGCAGGTGGTGGCGGCTCCGGTGGCTGTGGTGAAACCTGCGCCAAAAGCCAGCTATGAAACCGCCGCCGCCAATGGCCCGCCCAAAGGCAAAATCGGCTGTTATACCTCGGCTCCGGTGGCCGAAGTCGTGCGGCTGCGCAACGGCGGCACTGCCGTGGTTTGCACCCGTGGCGATGGGTCGTTGACCGGCTGGCGTCCGCCGATTTATCCCAGCGATGCTGGCGTTGGCGCGGCGCTTGGCGATCCGGTTGCGGTGCTGCGCGCCGATACCGCCATTGCCGCTGCGCCGGTTGTGGTGCCGAAAGGCTATAAACTGGCGTGGAGCGATGACCGCCTGAACCCGCAGCGCGGTATTGGCACGGCGGCCGGGCAGGCGGCGCAAGACCAGATCTGGACCAAGGATGTGCCGCAAAAACTGGTTGCCGACGTTGCACCAAAGAAAGCCAAAAAACCTGTCGAGCAGGTAACGGTGTCGACCAAGAATGCACCGAAAGACAACGTGGCGTCTGGCGACCAACTTTGGGTGCAGGTTGGCACCTTTGGTGTCGCCGCAAATGCGGCAGGCGCGTCGCAGCGCTTGGCCGCGTTGGGCTTGCCAGCGGCAAAGGCGAAACTGCACAAGGGCGGCAAGGATTTGCAAATGGTCCTAGCAGGCCCGTTTGCATCGCAGGCTGATGCGCGCAGCGCCTTGCAGACCGTGCGTGGCGCCGGGTTTGGCGACGCTTTCTTGCGCTGACCGCAGATTAAGCCGCCGTTTCAGCCAAGTCTGAAGCGGCGGTTAGCCCGTGCAGATCGACTGCAAGTTCAACCACATTGCATCGTCCAACACCGGCGGGCTGCTGCCTTTCGGGAAGGGATCAGCCTCGATCAGGGGCAGCGTGGTTTCGCCTGACTTATCAACGGCATAAGCATAGGGCGTTGTGCTGATTTGGGTCGCCTTGAACACGGGGAGCAGCACATCGGCGGGCTGCATCGGCGGCGTTGATGCCAGCAGGCTTTCGCCATAGCCATCCAGCGCATCGGTCGAAATCGCACCACTTGCCAGCAGGCGCAGGGTGGCAATCAACCCCGCATGCTCCAGCAACGGCTGCGTTGGGTCGGCTTGCAGCGCGTTTTGGCTGGCGGCGATGATATAGCCGGCAATCGCCTCTGGCCCATCGCTTGCTTCCAGCAGCTTTGCAGGCAGCACCACAAGATCGCCCGGCAGCACCAAGGGCGCGGTCAGCGCCTCGCGCACCACCAGCACATGCGGCGGGTGGGTTTCGTCGATGCGCAGCCCAAGCGCCACCGACGCGTCGGTTCCTTGTGGTGTCGAACACGGCGATCCGGTCAGTTTGGTCAAATCTTGCAGCGCCAATTTGCCCAAATCGGCGCGGGTGGCGGCAGGCAGCATCGACGCGGTGTAGTCAATCAGCTTGCCCGGCAGCCAAAACACCACCAGCGCCCCCAGCACAGCGCCAAAGCCACCAATCAGCGCGCCGCGCAATCGCCCGCGCTTTGGCCTGCGCCGTTCCAGCGCCGCGCGCACGGTCTCCAACGCGGCCAGCATATCGGCATCGTCGATTTCCAGCGTTTCGCCATCATCGCCGCCCGGCCCGTAAAGTCCCGGCGTTTTGCTGCCGTTCAGCCGCGCCAACGCAGGCAGCGACCATTGCGTCAGCGCCATTTCGGTTTTCGGGTCTGACAACACCAAGGTCGCCTCGCGCAGGCCAACGATGACCTCACGCAATTGCGCATCGGTATTCTCGCGCCAAAGCCCCGGGCTTTCCAGCCGCAGGTATTTGCGCAGCGCCGTCATGCGGCGGACTGATCCGTCGTGTCTGTCATGGCGCCACGATAGCGGCTTGATCGCCAAGCCACAATCAGGCGTCCAGCAGTTTTGCCACCGCGCGCAGCTCGAACTTTTGGATTTTTCCGGTCGATGTCTTGGGAAGTTCGGTAAACACCACGAATTTCGGGGTCTTGAACCCCGCCAGCCGGGCGCGGCAATGCGCGATCAACTCGGCCTCCGTGGCCTTTGCACCCGGTTTCAGTTCGATAAAGGCGCAAGGCACTTCGCCCCACTTTTCATCGGGTTTGGCCACCACAGCACAAAGCGACACGGCGGGGTGGTGCATCAGAGCGCCTTCAACCTCGACCGAGCTGACGTTTTCGCCGCCCGAAATGATGATGTCCTTCGCGCGGTCGGTGATTTTCAGATAGCCGTCTGCGTGTTGAAACGCGATGTCGCCAGACCGAAACCAGCCCCCCTTGAACGCCTCGGCGGTGGCTTCGGGGTTTTTGTAATAGCCCTTCATCACCAGATTGCCGCGCATGGCAATTTCGCCCAGATGCTGCGCGTCGCGCGGCACCGGCTGGCCTGCGGTGTCATGCACCTCGGCACCTTCCAACATCGCCATCGCCACACCGGTGCGCGCCTTCAGCGCCGAACGCTCGTCGCCTGTGGCGCCGTTCCATTCAGTTTGCCACAGACATTCGGTTGCCGGACCATAGGTTTCGGTCAGCCCGTAGACTTGTGTCACGTTGAACCCCAAGGGTT
>JAHEDL010000596.1 GCA_024641255.1 Pseudorhodobacter sp. | reverse complement strand
CTGATGGCGGTTATTGTGATCTCGGTCATCGTGAAGTTCTGAAAAGGTTGACTTTGAAGGGCGACGGCCTTAGGGGACGAACAGCGCGGCCGTCCGGCCATCCCGCTTTCCATAGACATTGCTGCTGTTGGCCCCTTTGGGCTGCGCGCTGAAGGTGACTTTCCCATGACCGTTGAGCATTTGAATCTTGCTGATCTGAAAGCCAAGACGCCGGCAGAACTGCTGGCGATGGCCGAAGAATGGGAGATTGAAAACGCGCCTAGCATGCGCAAGGGCGAGATGATGTTCTCGATCCTGAAAGAGCATGCGGAAGAAGGCTGGGAAATCGGCGGCGATGGCGTGTTGGAAGTGCTGCAGGACGGCTTTGGCTTCTTGCGGTCGCCGTCGGCCAACTATTTGCCCGGCCCCGATGATATTTATGTCTCGCCGGACATCTTGCGGCAGTTTTCGTTGCGCACCGGCGACACCATTGAAGGGGTGATTCAAGCCCCGCGCGATGGCGAGCGCTATTTCTGCATGACGAAGGTGACCAAGATCAACTTCGACGACCCGGAAAAAGCGCGCCACAAGGTGCACTTTGATAACCTGACGCCGCTTTACCCGGATGAACGGTTGAAGATGGAAGTTGAAGACCCGACGATCAAAGACCGTTCGGCCCGGATTATCGACTTGGTTTGTCCGATTGGTAAGGGCCAGCGCGCGTTGATCGTTGCGCCGCCGCGGACGGGTAAGACGGTTCTGCTGCAAAACATCGCGAACTCTATCGCCGTAAACCACCCGGAATGCTATTTGATCGTGTTGTTGATCGACGAGCGGCCTGAAGAAGTCACCGACATGCAGCGTTCGGTCAAGGGCGAGGTTGTGTCTTCTACCTTTGACGAACCGGCAACGCGCCACGTTGCGGTGGCCGAGATGGTGATCGAAAAGGCCAAGCGTCTGGTGGAACATAAGCGGGACGTGGTAATTTTGCTGGACAGCATCACCCGCCTTGGCCGCGCCTTTAACACCGTTGTGCCGTCGTCTGGTAAGGTGTTGACCGGTGGTGTGGATGCCAACGCCTTGCAGCGCCCCAAGCGCTTCTTTGGGGCGGCGCGGAACATCGAAGAGGGTGGGTCGCTGACCATCATCGCAACGGCGCTGATTGATACTGGCAGCCGTATGGACGAGGTGATCTTTGAAGAATTCAAGGGTACCGGTAACTCGGAAATCGTGCTGGATCGTAAGGTTGCCGACAAGCGCGTCTTCCCGGCGATTGATATTCTGAAATCGGGCACGCGTAAGGAAGATCTGTTGGTTGAAAAGACCGATCTGCAGAAAACTTATGTCCTGCGTCGTATTCTGAACCCGATGGGCACCACGGATGCAATTGAATTCCTGATTTCGAAGTTGAAGCAAACCAAGTCGAACGGCGAATTCTTCGAGTCGATGAACGCATAAAGCGTTTTAAACCAAAGGGTTAGCGATGGACACGATTTTTGCCTTGGCATCTGCACGGGGCAAGGCTGGCGTTGCTGTTGTGCGTCTGTCTGGTCCTTTGGCACATGCGGCGGTGGGCAAGTTTTGCCCGGTGCCCGAACCCCGGCATGCGGCTTTACGGCGGCTGATGCTTGATGGCGAAGTGTTGGATGAGGCGCTGGTGCTGTTGTTCGCGGCTGGGGCGAGCTTTACCGGGGAAGCCAGCGCAGAGTTGCAACTGCATGGGTCGACCGCTGTGGTCGCGCGGGTGTTGCGGGCTTTGGCCGATATTGACGGGCTGCGTATGGCGGAGGCGGGGGAGTTTACCCGCCGCGCGCTGGAAAACGGTCGGCTTGATCTGACGCAGGTTGAAGGCCTGGCCGACCTGATCGACGCCGAAACCGAAGCGCAGCGGCGGCAGGCGATGCGGGTGCTTTCGGGCGCGCTGGGGCAGCGCGTTGAGGCGTGGCGCGGCGATATTGTGCGCGCGGCGGCGTTGATTGAAGCGACGATTGATTTTGCCGACGAAGAAGTTCCGATAGACGTGACGCCCGAGGTGTCGGCGCTGATTTCAGGGCTTTTGCAGGCTTTGCGGTTGGAACTGGCCGGTGCCACGGCAGCAGAGCGGGTGCGAGACGGGTTTGAGGTGGCGATTGTTGGTGTTCCCAACGCCGGAAAATCAACTTTACTGAACGCCTTGGCGGGGCGGGAGGCGGCAATTACGTCCGAAATTGCTGGCACAACGCGTGATGTTATTGAAGTGAAGATGGATATCGCGGGTCTGTCGGTGACGTTGTTGGATACGGCGGGTCTGCGTGATTCGTCGGATGTGGTTGAGCAGATTGGTGTTGAACGGGCGATTGAGCGGGCGCGTGCGGCAGATTTGCGGGTGTTTTTGCTAAGCGAGCCGGGTGAGGCGTTGATGCTGGCGCCTGATGCCGAAGATATTGTGGTTTTGGGGAAAGCTGACGCGAGATCTGGGGATGAGCGGGCAGTTTCGGGCAAGACTGGCGCGGGTATTGATTGGCTTATCGCAGAGATTTCTGGCCGATTGGAGGGCAGGGCGGCCTCGGCCGGCTTGCTGATCCGCGAGCGGCAGCGTATCGCGTTACAGCGGGCGGTTGCTGGGCTTGAACAGGCGCAGGCGCGTCTGGGGCGGGCCGTCAGCCTGCCGGAGCTGATTGCGGCGGATTTGCGCGATTCGATGCGGGCTTTGGAGATGATGGTGGGACGAATCGATGTCGAAAATCTTTTGGATGAGATATTCTCCAGCTTCTGCATCGGGAAATGAGGGTGTTTCACGTGAAACATTTTGA
>JAHEDL010000196.1 GCA_024641255.1 Pseudorhodobacter sp. | reverse complement strand
GTCAGGTTGCGCACCAGCTTTTGCGTGCCAGTGTGGCAGAACGAACAGGTCAGTGTGCAGCCGACCTGCGACGAGATGCACAGCGTGCCGCGGTCGGTTTCGGGAATGTAGACGGTTTCAATTTCATGTCCGCCGTTGATGCGCACCAGATATTTGCGCGTGCCGTCTTCGGACACCTGCTTGGTAACGATTTCCGGCACTTCCAGAACAAAATTTTCTGCCAGCAGCGCGCGGTAATCTTTGGCAAGGTTGGACATCTTGTCAAAGTCGCGCACGCCCCAATGGTAGACCCATTGCCAGACCTGCCCGACCCGCATCTTTGCCTGCTTTTCGGCCGTGCCCGCGGCGATCAGGGCGTCGCGCATTTGATCGCGCGTCATGCCAACCAGATTGGGCTTGCCGCCTTCGGGGGCTTTGCGCGGAATGGTCAGCACATCTTGGGTGATCGGGGCGGCGGTCATGGCTTCGTCCTTGGTCGAGAAGTGGCTTATATAGGGGATTTGCCGCAAAAACAAAACGCCCAGAAATGCAAAACGCCCCGGCGGTGAACCGGGGCGCGGAAGTGGTGTTGATCAGCTTAGCTGCACTGCTTGGCAGCTTCTTCCATCGCAGCGGTAAAGCCGCGCAGGCTAAAGGTATCTTGGGTTTGCGTGCCCTTGCCCGAGTGGGCGGTCAGCACGGCGGTGGTGCCTTTTTTCAACGCGGCAAGAATGGTCGCATCGTCTTCGGCGCTTGCCGACCATGCCCATTCGCCATCGGTGATCATGTCATAACCAGTGCCGTCAACTTCCAGCTTGGCCGTGGACCCGGCGGCAAAGGGGTAGCCGCCCGAAAACGAAATCTGGCCGTTCATGTCTTTGCCATAGGTGACGAACAGCAAAATATCGCCGCGACGCACCGAAACCGGCTGACCGTCTTTGGTGTTAACGCTTTCTTTCGGGGCCGAAACGCCCCAGCAGCTTCCGGCTTCTGCGAAAACGCTCCAATCCGTCATGGTTGCCACGCGGTTGGTGGATTCTTGTGCCAGAGCCGTGCCTGCGCCAAATCCAATCAAGGAAATCATTGCCGCGCAGCCTGCGCGCGAAATCCAGCTTGTCATATCGTTACAGCCTCCAAGCCGTTTGCCTCTGCCCGCAACAGCCGCTTCAGTCGCGGTTTTTCCTGTAGCGCGGTGCATTTCCACTCGATATGCCATACATAACCGAAAAATGACTATCCGTGAAAGGGCTACGGGAAAGTTTCGGGCAGAAAATCGCGCATTAGTGACGACAGCAGGCGGAGGAACGGCATGGCAGCGGCGGAAATGGTACAATTGTGGCGTGGCGGCATGTTGGAAAGCACGCATCGGGGTCATGCGGTGATTTGCGACGCGGCGGGTCAGATCGTGGAAAGCTGGGGCGATCCTGCGCGGGTGATCTTTCCGCGGTCGTCGTGCAAGATGCTGCAAGCATTGCCGTTGTTGGAAAGCGGGGCTGCGGCTGCGGTGGGGCTGACGGACGCGCATGTGGCGCTGTCTTGCGCCAGCCATCAGGGCGCGGCGTTGCATGTGGGCATGGCGCGCGATTGGCTGGCCGATCTGGGCTTGGCCGAGGCCGATCTGCGCTGCGGTTCGCATGAACCCTATGACCGTGCCGAACGCGACCGCCTGATCCTTGCTCACGAAGGCCCCTGCCAGCTGCACAACAACTGTTCGGGCAAACATTCGGGCTTTCTGACCACGGTGAAACACCTGAAGGCCGGGCCGGAATATGTAGAGCTTGACCACCCGCTGCAGCGTGCAGTGAAAGCCGCGTTCGAAGAGGTGACCGGCGAAGACAGCCCCGGCTTTGGCATTGATGGCTGCTCGGCCCCGAATTTCGCCACCAGCGTGGCGGGGCTGGCGCGGGCAATGTCGGCCTTTGCGGCGGCGAAAGAAGACGGTTCGGTGCGAGACCGGGCGATGCACCGGTTGACGCGGTCGATGGCGGCTTATCCCGATCTGGTGGCGGGCGAAGGCCGGGCTTGCACCGAATTGATGCTGGCGATGGGCGGGCGCGTGGCGATCAAGACCGGTGCCGAAGCGGTGTTTGTGGCGATTGTGCCAGAGAAGAAGCTGGGCATCGCGCTGAAAATCGAAGACGGCAATTCGCGCGCGTCAGAGGCCGCGTTGGTGGCGTTGTTGGCGCGGATCGGGGTTTTGGATGCAGATCACCCGATGGCGCAAAAACGGTTGCCTGCGCCGCAGATGAATTGCCGTGGCCTGCGCACCGGCGAGTTGCGGCTGGCAGAGGGGTTTCTTTAGAAAGTAGAAAGACCCCCGCCGTTTGACGGGGGCCTTTTGGTGTAACAGCGCCGACAAGGCGGACTGGGTGGGGGCTAAGACCCGCCTTGCCGGTTTAGGTCACTGTTAGCTCGTTCTTTCTAGAGGTTGATCGCGGCGGCGATGCGGAGCTGCTGCGATGTTTTGGCGGTGATTTCGCGGCAAAAACCGGGCAGGGCTTGGGGCTTGATTTGAGGCAAAAGCGGCGTAAGATTTTGCCATGACGGTGCAAACGCCGACCCCTTTTCCGCCGCCCGAACCCCTGCAAGATCAGGTTACTTTTGATCGCCACGAACTTGGGGCGATCTTGCGGCTTTATGGCCAAATGGTCGCTGCCGGAGAATGGCGCGATTACGGGCTGTCTTTCCTGCGCGAGGTCGCGGTGTTTTCAGTGTTTCGGCGCACTGCCGAATTTCCGATCTATCGTATTGAAAAGCGGCCAAAATTGCGCGGACGGCAAGGCATGTATGCCGTGGTCGGGATGGATGGATTTATTCTGCGCCGGGGGCATGATCTGGCGCAGGTGCTGCGGGTGCTAGAGCAAAAACTGATCCGCCCCGTCGACTAGGCCAACCTTCGGACGCCGCGTTTACAGGCGGCGGCGATGGCTGACGGCTAGGTTTTCGGCGCGTTGGATCCGGTCGATACAGGCGGTGATCGGTTCGTAGGCAACCGACATGCTGTGGCCATTGGCGTGGATAAGCCGGGTTTCATCGACCACCAGAGCAACATGGCCCTTCCAGAACAGCAGATCACCGCGCTGTCTCGGCGTGGCGGGCGAAATTTCGTGGCCAAGGCTTTCTTGCAGATCAGAATCGCCCGGCGCTTTGATGCCACAGGCGTGCAGCGCAACCTGCACCAGACCCGAACAATCAATGCCAGCCCGAGAATTGCCGCCCCACAGATAGGGCGTGCCAAGCAAGCTTTCGGCCACCGCGACCGGATCGGTAAGGTGATCGCCCAAGGTGCGCAAATGCGGTGTGGGAACAAATCCCTGACTGGTTTCGGTAAATTTCGGCCCTTGGCTTATAACCGCAACTTTGGCGCCCATCGGCAGGGCTGAAAGCTCTTTCGCCTGCACACGCGGTTCGGCGTAAAGGTGGGTTCCGGGGCTGGCAACCCAATGCGTTGGCGTTGGCCCATCTGACAGCGCGGCGTGCGGCAGCCAGCCGCAATAGCCATCTTTTCCGGCAAAACCAAAGGCATATCCGTCTTCGTGATCAATCACGGTAAATGATTCACCTAGCCACAGCTGCCGGTCGCGCGGGCCATTCGGGCGACGCAGCAGGTCAACCAACGGCATGGATACGCGGCGTTTATCGCCTTCGGTAAAGCTGGGCGCGTCCAGTTGACCGCGCAACGAGATATGGGCGATGCGGGCGGTTGCGGGGGTTAAGCGGCGGTCCATGTTACAGCCCCAGCATTTCGGGCAGTGCCGCCAGAATGGCGCGCGCACCTTGGCCAACGCCGCCTTTCGGGCGCGCCGGCGCATCGGCCGGGCTGTGGCCGTAGATGTCAAAGTGCATATAACGCGGGTGGTCGGCAAAGCGGCGCAAGAACAGCGCGGCGGTGACAGACCCGGCAAACCCCCAACCGGGGGCGTTATCAAGATCGGCAATGCCGGGTTCGATGATGTGTTCGTAAGGCGTGTGGAACGGCAACCGCCAAACCGGATCAAACCCGGCAAGCGCGCCCTGTTCCAAGGCGGCGGCCATCGCCGGATCATCGGTGTAATAGGGTGCAAGATCGGGGCCAACCGCAATGCGGGCAGCGCCGGTCAGCGTGGCCATTGAAATCAGCGCATCGGTTTCTTCTTCGCAGGCCAGAGCCAGCGCATCGCCCAGCACCAAGCGGCCTTCGGCGTCGGTATCATTCACCTCGACCGTCAGCCCCTTGCGCGACGTTAGAATATCGCGCGGTTTCAAGGCATTACCCGAGATGACGTTTTCAACCGCCGCAACCAGAACCCGCAGGCGGATCGGCAGGCCAAGTTGCATGATCATCTGCGCCAGCCCCATCACCGTGGCGGCGCCGCCCATGTCTTTCTTCATCAGCAACATGCCATTCGACGGCTTGATGTTCAGACCGCCGGTGTCAAAACACACGCCCTTGCCAACCAGCGTTAGCCTTGGGCCGCTGTTGCCCCAGCGCAGATCCAGCAAGCGGGGGGCGCGTGGCGAAGCGCGACCCACCGCATGAATCATCGGAAAGTTTTCGGTCAGCAGATCGTCACCGCGCACAATGCGGGTTTCGGCGCCAAAGCGGGACGCAAGCGCAAGAAACGCTGCTTCTAACTGGTCTGGCCCCATGTCGGCGGCGGGTGTGTTGATCAGGTCGCGGGTTAGAAATTCGCCCGCTGCCATCGCCAACAGACGGTTGGCGTCGCAGCCTTCGGGGGCCTTCAGCAAGGCCGGTTCGCTGGTTTTGGGGCTGCGATAGCGATCAAAACGGTATTGCGCCAAAAGCCACGCCAAGGCGGCTTCGTCGCGCTGGGCTTGGGTCAAATTGCCGTGCAGATGCCACGCCCCTGCTGGCAGCGATGCGGCTTTTGCCAGCGAAAACCGCTGGCGGGCACGGGTTTTGGCGGTGCCATAGCCGATGACGGCAGCCGCGACGCCGGAAGGGCCAGGGATGAGCCGCAGATCGCCCAAGGCGGCGTCAAAGCCTGCGCCGGTCAGCCATGCCCGCACTTCGTTGCTTTGGGAGGCAAGAAAGGCTTCGAACCCTTCGGCATCAACCACATGCAGGGCGCGAGATGAGGCGGCGGGGTCAGCGAAAACCGGGGGCATAGGGCATCCTTTCAGGCATGGCCAAAGCCTAGCGCTTTGATCCGCGCCCGCAAGTGCCTGCGCAGGCTACACCAAGGTCTGATCCAGCAATTCCTTGTCAGTGACCAACGATCGTTCGGCAATCCGGCACAGCCGCGCCCAGACGGCGGCAAAACCGGTGGCGTCAGATTTATCAATGCAAACGCGCAGATCGCCGGCGACAACGCCCAGCGACACCATGCCCAGATTTTCGGCCATGCGCTGCAGGCGGCGCAGTTGCTTCACCAGATCACCCATTTCATGCGCGCGCACTTGGGCCGCAAGCCCGGCCATTGTCAGCGCCAGTTCGCCCAAGGCCCGCGTGACCACCTGTTCGGCAGAGGTGGTTCCCAGATTTCGATAGATTGTGGCGATCGGCTCGGCATCCTGCCGAACCCGCTCTTTCGGTTTTAGCGTAAAAACATTTTCCATAAACACGCACCCTTCAACACACCCACAACCACTGTGCGCTGTCGTGCTGAAGAAAAGGTTGCGGGGCGTGAACGAAACCTCTCGAATTTTCTGCGATTGCAGCATATCTAGGCCGATAAAACCAAGAGGATGTTGACCATGAACCATGTGCGTACACTTCCCGCCTATCTGGTCCAGCGCTTTCAAGGCTGGAAGGCGACGACCTATCAGGACAACAAAGCCTGGTATCGTCGCTTGGCTGCCAGCGGTCAGCATCCGCGGGCGATGGTGATTTCGTGCTGTGACAGCCGTGTGCATGTGACATCGATTTTCGGGGCGGATGAGGGTGAGTTCTTTATTCACCGCAACATTGCAAACCTTGTGCCGCCCTATAACCCGGATGGCGAATATCACGGCACGTCGGCGGCGGTGGAGTTTGCGGTGACCTCGCTTGGCGTGGCGCATATTGTGGTTTTGGGGCATTCCAACTGCGGTGGCGTGAAGGGCTGCTTGGATATGTGCTGCGGCAACGCGCCCGAGTTGTTGGAGAAAACCAGCTTTGTTGGCCGCTGGATGGACATCTTGCGTCCGGGGTATCAGCGCATTTCCGGCTTGCCGGTGGCAGAGCAGCAGCCCGCTTTGGAGCGTGAGGCGGTGCTGGTTTCGTTGGAAAACCTGATGACCTTCCCGTTTGTGAAGGCCGCTGTCGAAGATGACCGACTGACGCTGCATGGGCTGTGGACAGACACGGGCGAAGGCGGGCTGGAGCAGTTTGACCCAGCGCGCGGTTTTGTTCCGGTGTGATTGATCGGAAGCGCGGGTTTACCGCGCTTCCCATGTGTCGATGGCGTTCAACGCCTCTTCGGCGGTTTCGACGAATTTGAACAGCTTGAGGTCGTCGGCGGAAATCGTTCCGGCTTCGGCCAGCATGTTCCAGTCGATCAGCTTTTCCCAGAAATCCCGGCCGAACAGCAGGAATGGCACGGGTTTCATCCGGCCGGTCTGAATAAGCGTCATGCTTTCAAACATCTCGTCCAGCGTGCCGAAGCCGCCGGGGAAGATGCAGATGGCGCGGGCGCGCATCAGGAAGTGCATCTTGCGGATCGCGAAGTAGTGGAAGTTGAACGACAGGTCCGGGGTGACGTATTGGTTCGGGGCCTGTTCGTGCGGCAGCACGATGTTGAGGCCGATGGATTGGCCGCCGGCTTCGGCGGCGCCGCGGTTGCCGGCTTCCATCACGCCAGGGCCGCCGCCGGTGCAGATCACCAACTCGCGGCCATAGCTTTGCAGGCTGCGTTCGGTGATGGCGCGGGCGAATTGGCGGGCTTCTTCGTAGTAGCGGCTGAGATCTGCCAGCATCGGGGTTTTCGCGCTGGCTTTGTTGACCGGATCGGGGATGCGGGCGCCGCCGAACAGGACGACGGTGGATTCGATGCCGCGTTCATCCATGATCATCTGCGGCTTGAGGAGTTCAAGCTGCAGGCGGACGGGGCGGAGTTCTTCGCGCGTCATGAAGTCGGGGTCGTTGAAGGCCAGACGGTAGGCGGGCGCGCGGGTTTGCGGGGTGTCGGGCAGCCGATGGGTCGCCGCCACGTCCTGAATGGAATCGCGAAACGGGTGGAGGCGGGGATCGGGGTTTTTCACGAAAGGCGGCCTTGTTTTTAGGTGTTTGGGTTAGGGGTAGCGGGTTTGTTGCGGGTTGGGAAGGGTGGGGTTTGCGACGGTCCCAACGCGGGACCTTTTTTATGTGTTTTGTTTCAAAGGCTTGGGGTGGCCAATTTAACGGAATTTTAACACATTGACGTGTTTGGGGGCGCCCAAATTCGCCAAGACCCCTTGGGCTGCGCGCGGGCAAGGCCGGGATGACGGCTTGATTGCGCGATGGGCCGGGGACTTGTATAGAGCCGCAAAACCATTGGGAGTTTGGCCATGTCTAACGCAGCCCTTGAAACCGCGATCGAAGCCGCCTGGGAGGCGCGCGATAGCATCAGCCCGGCAACCAAGGGTGAAGCCCGCGACGCGATTGAGGCGACGTTGACCGCGCTGGACAGTGGCAGCCTGCGCGTGGCCGAAAAGCGCGGCGCGGATTGGCACGTGAACCAATGGGCGAAGAAGGCGGTGCTGCTGTCGTTCCGTCTGACCGACATGTACGAAATTTCCGGCAGCAATGGCGGGTCGAACTGGTGGGACAAGGTTCCGTCGAAGTTTCAGGGCTGGACCGAAGCCGATTGGCGCAAGGCGGGCTTTCGTGCGGTTCCCGGGTCTATCGTGCGGCGGTCGGCCTATATTGGCAAAGGCGTGGTGCTGATGCCGTCTTTCGTGAACATCGGGGCCTTCGTTGACGAAGGGTCGATGGTGGATGGCTGGGCCACGGTGGGGTCTTGCGCACAGATCGGCAAAAACGTGCACCTTTCGGGCGGCGTTGGCATTGGCGGCGTGTTGGAGCCGATGCAGGCTGGCCCGACGATCATTGAAGACAACTGCTTTATCGGCGCACGGTCGGAAGTGGTTGAAGGCTGCATCATCCGCGAAGGGTCGGTGTTGGGGATGGGCGTGTTTATTGGCCAATCCACCAAGATCGTTGATCGGGAAACCGGTGCGGTGATGTATGGCGAAGTTCCGGCAGGGTCGGTTGTGGTTGCAGGGTCTATGCCCAGCAAGAACGGCATCAACCTGTATTGCGCGGTGATCGTGAAGAAGGTCGACGCGCAGACGCGGTCGAAAACCTCGATCAACGAATTGCTGCGCGACTAAGCGGCGGCCAAACAGGCGCTTTGAAAAACATTGGCCCGCTTGCGCTTGACGCAAGCGGGCCATTTTCTTTACCCGTCCTGAAAGTCGTCGGGGCTTAGCGACCGTTTGCCACCAGAAGCGCCTTGGCGCGGGCCATGCTTGCGGTCAGGTCGCTGACATAATGCACCGGGGTGTCATTCTTGGCGACCAAGCGCAGATGCGTGCTTGAGGCTTCAAGCTCTTGCAGCGGATGATCAATCGGGTTCAGCGTTTCGACTTCCATGCCAGCGGCGCGGATGATTTCGGGGCTGTCAAACATCAGATGCACCAAAAGGGTGCGCGGCGCATCAAGGCGGTAGATCGAGCGGTTGTTTACCAGATCTGCCGCCTGAACCACCACCTCGGAACTGCCAAACAGCGCCAAGGGCACGGCGCCACGGATCAAGAACCGGGTGCTGGCCGAAACGGTGATCGCCTGATGGCCGCCCAAGGCCCCTGCGCTGATGTGGATCGGTGCCGGGCCTTTGTTGGTGGTGATACCAACCCAGCGCAGCGCCGTGAAGCCACGCGAACGGGTGATGATTTTATCGCCGGGGCGCAGGCTTTCGACAGCGCGTTCGCCGGTTTTCGTCAGCACCAGCGTTCCGGTCGCGATGCCCGGCCGCGCAGCGTCACGATCCTGAACCGGGGTGGCGTTGGAATAGGGTGCGATAAAGGCGTAGGACATCAAACGATCCTTTCATACTGGTATTGGCACAAATAATGTTAAAGCCACATTAGGCTTTACGGCTGGATTCGCGCAGTGGCGCATCCGGTTTTGCCCGTGCTCAAAAGGCCCGCGTCGACTATGCAAAAGTGTGGCGCGGTGTGCCGAATGGCGTCAGGCCAAGGCTTCGATCAGGCTGCGGGCTTCGGCCGGGGTCAGGCAGACCCGCGCCGGGGGAATGAAGCCGCTGCCTGTCAGAGAACCGCGCAGATTATGCTGTTCTTGCGGTGGGTTAGCGCGCATTGCATCGGTCTGATCGCTTAGGCTGTGTTCGGGGTGCAGGCTTTCGATTTCGATGCCGGAAATGCGGATCAGTTCGTGATGCTGGAACAAAAGGTGCATCAGCGGCGCCGCGGTTTGGGTGGCGGGGCGGATGGTGTCGCCGTTAACCAGATCGACCGCGCGGACGAAGACTTCGGCGCTGTCAAACAGGGCTTCGGCCAAGGCAGACCGCAGCAACAGGCGGGTTTCGGGGGCCATGAACAACGGATCTTCGTTGCCAAAGGCACCGGCGGCGAATTCGATTGCCGTGGCGTCGGCCTGCGATTGGCCGATCCAGCGCAGCGGTTGAAAGCCATGGTCGCGGGTGACGATCTTGTCGCCGGGGCGGAGGGATTTCACCGGGCGTTCGCCCTGTTTGGTCAGGATCAGCGCGTTGCCCGACAGGCCCGGCCAATTGGCAATCGGGTTGATCATCACCGGTTTTATCAGCGCGGGTGCAAGCAACAGCGGCGCAAGCGATGGCGCGCGGGTGGTTGCAGGGGCGTCGGGGGCGAAGGCAATGGACATGGCGGGATCTTTCGCTGAGTCCTTTACCAGATATGCAGGATTGACGGGGTTTGCCTTGGCGCATTGGTATTAACCGAGTTCCCATCCGGGTTGGTTGTGGCGCAAAAGCCTAGGCGGCGTGGCGGGCTGTTTGCGGTCGGGGCTTGCGCTTTGCCGCGATCCGCGCGAACGCTGCACAAAAGCGGAGAGACGGCGATGACGGGCAGCGACAGCAAGGCGAACGAAAGCAAGGCGGGCGAAAGCAAGCAGCAGGTGTATACGCTGGTGGTGGAAGTGGGCCGCAAGCCTGGCGACGGTTTGCCCGACAAATCCACCGGCGCGGCGCTGATGTGCTACGCCAGCGGCGTTGACGAGGCCGAAGCGGTGCGCGAGACGGTTGCGATCTTGAAGCAGGCCGATCTGGCACCGCTGGATGTCGAAGGCTACGGCACGCTGGATGAACGGTTGAAGGCGGGCGACGAGATTGACGCGGATGAACGCGAGTTGATGCAGCGGGCGCTGGACGAAAACTCTGTCGTGGTGGCGCAGATGACGCCGTTCTTCGACTAGGATCAGGCGGCGCGGCGGGGCGTGCGGCCCAGCAGGGTCATAAGGGTCAAGACTTCGTAACTTTGCAGGCTGCGCAGCGGGTGCTGGGTGGCGGGGCTATGGCCGATGGCCAGCAGGCAACCGTTGGCTTCGATCAGCGCGGGGCGGCCCAGATCAAGCGCCACCGAACCGGTGACGGCGCGGCGTTGATCGGACAGGGCGGTGCGGGCATCGACCAGCGCGCCTGCGGGCATCAGAACTGCGTCGGCGCCGAACAGATATTCGGATTCGGGGCCAGAGAGTGCCAGCATTTGGTCGGCGGATACCAGAAGGTCTTGGGTTTGCGCGAAGAACGGAGCGCGCAGCAGCACCGGGGCAAAGCTGCCACGGGCGGGCAGGGCCAGACGGCGGGTTGCCAGCAGTGGCAGCGGACCGCAATCGGCGGTCAGAACGATGTCGCCGGGTTTCAGCGCACCTGCCATGACCGGGCCAAGGCTGGTTTCAACCGGAGTGCGCAACCCGATCCACGGGGCAGCGCCGGGGGGCGCGTCGCCGCGGGTCAGGCCGAACCACAGCACCGGGCCGGGGATGGGGGGCTTGCTGCACAGATGCGCGATGTCTGCCAGCGGCAGGGGCAGCGGATTTTTCCCGTGTGCCACGGTTTTTTGCGGTGGGTCGGCCCCCAAGATTTCGAAGGTCAGGCTCCAGTTGCGGGCGGGGGCGTCGAATTGGAACGACAGCCGCGCGGTGCCTTTGCCTTGTGGCAAGGGGCCGGGCAGGCTGTGGCGGGCAACCGAGGTGCCCTGACGGTGCAACAGGGTGATGCCGCTTTGCGGGTCATGGAACAGCGCAAAGGTGCGTGGCCAGCCTGCGACATATTGCTGATCCAGCAGCAGCATCGGGTCTTGCAACGGCAGCGCCAGTTCGACAACGAACAGGCCGCGTTCCAACAGCGCGTCAGGCGCGGTCTCGGCCAGCACGCCGCGATCTGACAGGGCGATCCAGCTTTGCGCCGTCATGCCCGCCCCCAGAACAGCACAATGGGAGCGCCAAAGCGCGGGATGCAAAGCGGGTGACGCGTGGACCTGTGTGCGGCCCTTGCCATGCTGCCTCGACTTCCTTTTGGGCGGTTTCGCCTTAGGACTTGTTCGTTAACGAACAGGCTAAAACGCCGCAGTCCGGCGCGCCACCGCAATTGCCACGCCGATTCGCGCGCGGCGGAAATGGTGGCGCGGCGGCCACAGATTTGGCTGGCGTTGCAATGGCAGGGGCAAAACGGTATCGGGTTATGACGCATTTTCCGCCAAAAAGGCCCGCCATGACCCAGCCCGTGACCGCTGTTGACCCGGTAAAACTGACCGCCGATCTGATCCGCTGTGCGTCGGTGACGCCGACAGAAGGCGGTGCTTTGGTGCTGCTGCAAAACCTGTTGGCAGAGGCGGGGTTTGACTGTGTGCGGGTCGATCGCGGCCAAGTGGCAAACCTTTACGCCCGGTGGGGGGCGAAGGGCGCGAACAAGGCGTTTGGCTTTAACGGCCATACCGATGTGGTGCCGGTGGGTGATGTGAACGCTTGGACGCAAGACCCGTTTGGCGCGGCGATTGTGGATGGCTGGATGTATGGCCGGGGGGCCACCGATATGAAATCGGGGGTGGCGGCCTTTGCCGCGGCGGCGGTTGATTTCGTGCGGCAGACCCCGCCGGATGGCGCGGTGATTTTGGCGATTACCGGCGACGAAGAAGGCGATGCGGTGGATGGCACGGTGGCGTTGCTGGATTGGATGGCCATCAACGGCGAGCGGATGACGCATTGCTTGGTTGGCGAACCGACCTGCCCGAACGAGATGGGCGAAATGATGAAGATTGGGCGGCGGGGCAGCATGACCTGCTATATCTCGGCGGTGGGGGTGCAGGGGCATTCGGCCTATCCGCACCGCGCCAAGAACCCGATGAGCGCCTTGGTCAAGCTGTTGACGCGGCTGGAGGAAAAGCCGCTGGATGACGGCACGGCGCATTTTGACGCCTCGACCCTTGCGATTACCACGATTGATTGCGGCAATCCGGCGACCAACGTGATTCCGGCGAAGGGCACTGCCACGGTGAACATCCGGTTCAACGATGCGCATTCCGGGGCGTCGCTGACGGCTTGGCTGCAAGAGCACGCATCGGCGGTGCAGGCCGAAACCGGGGTGCAGATTGCGCTGCGGGTGACGATTTCGGGCGAAAGCTTTTTGACGCCGCCGGGGGATTTTTCGGCGCTGGTGGCGCGGGCGGTGCAGGCCGAAACCGGACGGGTGCCAGAATATTCGACCAGCGGCGGCACATCGGACGCGCGGTTTGTGAAAAACCATTGCCCGGTGGTGGAGTTTGGCTTGGTTGGCAAGACCATGCATCAGGTGGATGAGCGGGTCGAGGTGGCGCAGATCCATGCGCTGAAGGCGATTTATGCGCGGGTGTTGCAGGAGTATTTCGCATGAGCCTGACGATTGCAGAAACCCGCGATATTGCCGCCTGTCGGGCGCTGCGGCGGGTGGTGTTTATTGAAGAGCAGGGCGTGTCAGAGGCCGACGAGGTGGATGATCTGGACGATCAGGCGATTCATCTGCTGGCGGTGGATGGCGCACCGATCGGGTCGGCACGGCTGATGGTGTTGGGTGCCTATGGCAAGATTGGCCGGGTTTGTGTGCTGCGCCAAGGGCGCGGGCAGGGCATTGGCGCGGCGCTGATCCGTGCGGCGGTGGAACGGTTTCGCGCCGAACCGGGGGTGACCAAGGTAAAGCTGGGCGCGCAAGTGCATGCCTTGGGCTTTTACGAAGGCTTGGGGTTTCAGCCGGTGGGCGAGGTTTACATGGATGCCGGGATCGAGCACCGCGATATGGTGCTGGCGCTTTAACTGTTGGTTTTTTTGGGATTTGTGTCACCATTGCCGTAGCAATGGAGGCCAACATGACCAGTGACAGACCGGCAGCGTGGAAAGTGATTACGGCGGCGATCCTTGATTTTCTTTTGGTGTTTATTGGCGGCGGCTATGTGATCGCCAGATTGACCGGCGGTATCACCGAAGGCGGATTTCAACTTAGCGGTGGGCCGGCCTTTGCGCTGTTTGCGCTGGTGGTGGCGTATTTCGTGGTGCTGAACCGGATGGGCGGCACGGTGTTCAAGCGGCTCTTGGGCGTGGTGTAAGGCGGGGCGAACCCGCCTTAGTGTTTGATCATCACATGCCGCACGACAGTGTAATCTTCTAGCGCATAGGCCGACAGGTCTTTGCCATAGCCCGATTGCTTTAGCCCGCCATGCGGCATTTCGTTGACCAGCATGAAATGGGTGTTCACCCAAGTGCAGCCGTAGCGCAGGGCGGCGGTGGTGGCCATGGCGCGGCCGATGTCGCGGGTCCAGACCGACGAGGCAAGGCCGTAGTCGCTGTCATTGGCCCAGCTAATCGCCTGTTCCGGGTCGGAAAACGGGGTGATCGACACCACGGGGCCGAAGACTTCACGGCGCACGATTTCATCTTCTTGCCGCGCGCCTGCGACGACTGTGGGGCGGTAGTAGAAGCCATCGGGCATCACCGCACCGCCGGTGGTGATTTCGACATGCGGCAGTTCGCGGGCGCGGTTGACAAAGCTTGCGACGCGGTCGCGTTGGCGCAGCGAAATCAGCGGGCCGA
>JAHEDL010000575.1 GCA_024641255.1 Pseudorhodobacter sp. | reverse complement strand
GTTGACCTGCACGCCGTAGCGAAAGCGGCGATACTTGGCTTCGGTGATGCCATAGCGGGTTTCGCAAAGTTCGTCCCACAGATCGACGAAGGCGCGCATCTTGCAAAGTTCGGTCACAAAGCGGATGCCGGCATTTACAAAAAACGATATTCTGCCCACCATATTCGGGAAATCTTCGGCAGATACTTTACCTTTTAGATCATCCAACACCGCACAAGCGGTTGCCAGCGCGAAGGCAAGTTCTTGTTCCGGCGTCGCACCTGCTTCTTGCAGGTGATAGGAACACACGTTCATCGGGTTCCATTTCGGCAGGTGTTTTTGCGTATAGGCCGCCACATCGGTGATCATGCGCAGGCTGGGTTTGGGCGGGCAGATATAGGTGCCGCGCGACAGGTATTCCTTGATGATGTCGTTTTGCACCGTGCCTTGCAGCGCGGCCACATCGGCACCCTGTTCTTCGGCCACCGCGATATACAGCGCCAAAAGCCAAGGCGCGGTGGCGTTGATCGTCATCGAGGTGTTCATCTGTTCCAGCGGAATATCGCGAAACAGGGCGCGCATGTCGCCCAAGTGATTCACCGGCACGCCGACCTTGCCAACCTCGCCGCGGGCCAGTTCGTGGTCTGAATCATAGCCGGTCTGGGTCGGCAGATCGAAGGCAACCGACAGGCCGGTTTGCCCCTTGGCAAGATTGTTGCGGTAAAGCGCATTCGAGGCCGCAGCGGTGGAATGGCCCGCATAGGTGCGGAACAGCCAAGGGGCGTCTTTCGCCGTGGTATGCGCTGCCGACATCGGGGCCTCCTGAATCGCGTTGGTAACATTCTTTCGTCAGTGCAGCATTAAGGGCAATTTATGGCAAGTGTCAATTCGCTGCGTTGCGGCATTTTTGCGCGAAAGCGCGGCACAAGATGACAGGTCTTGTCATTTGAAAAAATCGGTGGGCGGCGCGACATTGGCTGCATTGAAGCCAACCTTTTTGAACGAGGATGAGATGTTGAAAGCCCCGCTGTGCCTAAGCCTTGCAAGCTTGCTGTTGGCCGCCTCTGCACTTTCTGCGCTGGCCTATGACCGGCATGTGCAAATTCATAACGAAACCGGACTGACGCTTTACAAATTCTATAGCACCAATTCCGGTGCTTCGCGCTGGGGCAGCGATGTGATGGGGTCATCAACGCTGGCAAGCGGTGCGTCGATGCGGCTGAATTTCGACAATGCCAACGGCTATTGCGAATTCGATTTCCGCGCCGTGTTCGAAGATGGCACGGTGTTGCAGAAGGCAAACGTCAACGTTTGCGAAACCGGCGATTATTACTATACCGAATAAATCTGCGGCTCAGGGCGCAAATCAGCGGACGACGATTTGCGGCGCGGCTGTCGGCATGCAAGTATTGCGCCATGATACAGCCCGTCGCGGTTCCCTTTTGGTTGCTGATCCTGATCCTTGCTTTCGCGGCGATCACGTTTCTGTCGCATTTTCTGTTTCCATCGGTGCGCTGGTTCTTTCGCAAGCGGATGGAAAAGGCGGTCGGGCGGCTGAACGCCCGGCTTGATCGCCCGATCGACCTGTTCAAGCTGGCGCGGCGGCAAGACATGGTGGTGCGGCTGTCGTATGACCCGAAGGTGCTAGAGGCGGTGGCCGACCATGCCGCCGAAACCGGGGTGCCCGGCTCTGTCGCCTTTGAAGAGGCGCGCGGCTATGCCCGCGAGATCGTGCCGGGGTTTTCGGCGACGGTGTATTTCGGCTTTGCCATCCGTCTGGCACGGTGGCTCAGCCGGTTTATCTACCGCGTGCGGATCGGCAAGGTTGATGCGGCCTTGGGGCGGATAGACCCGAAGGCCACGGTGATTTTCGTGATGAATCATCGCAGTAACATGGATTATGTGCTGATCACCTGGTTGGTGGCGAACCGGTCGGCGATTTCTTATGCGGTGGGGGAATGGGCGCGGCTGTGGCCACTTTCGCGACTGATCCGCGCGATGGGGGCGTATTTCATCCGGCGCGGCAGCCGCAACACGCTGTATCGGCGGGTGCTGGCGCGCTATGTGCAGATGGCTACGGCCGAAGGCGCGACGCAGGCCATTTTTCCCGAAGGCGGGCTAAGCCTTGATGGGCGGGTCGGTGCGGCGCGGATGGGGCTGCTAAGCTATATGGTGCAGGGCTATGATCCGGCCGGGCGCGACGTGGTGTTCGTGCCGGTTGGGCTTGGCTATGACCGGGTGCTGGAAGACCGGATCTTGACCGATGCCGCGCAGGCCGGCACGCGGCGGTTTCGCGGTAAGCCGCTGACAATCTTGGGGTTTGCCCTGCGCACCCTGTGGCGCAAGCTGCGTGGCACATTCAAAGGCTTTGGCACCGCGGCGGCAGGCTTTGGCCCGCCGGTCTCGCTGCGCGCCTTTCTTGCAGCGCACCCGGGCGAACCGGTGGACACGCTTGGCAACCATCTGATGGCCGAAATCGAAAAAGTGGTGCCGGTGCTGCCGGTGCCTTTGGTCGCTGCCGCGCTGCAGGGTGCACCTGCTGATCACGCCGCCTTGGCCAGCGCCGTCGCGGCGCTAGAGGCGCGGTTGCTGGCGCAAGGCGCCGTGCTGAAACTGGCGCCGCAGGGGCGAGCCGCCACGCTAAACGAAGGGCTGGCCCCGCTAATTGCGCGTGGGTTGATTGGCGCAGACCTGCGGCCAAAGCCGGGCTGCGATGCGCTGTTGGCGTTCTATGCGGCGCCAATCTGGCAAAGGCTGGAGGATGCTGCGACGCGGCGGACATAAAATTACAAAATATAACTCTACGCT
>JAHEDL010000569.1 GCA_024641255.1 Pseudorhodobacter sp. | reverse complement strand
CATCGCATGGCTCTCACCGCAAGATCGGGCAATAATCGGGCTTAGCGCCTGCGCTGCGGCGATCATCTGTGGTTGGGTGCAGGGGGGGCTGGCCGCAATCGGATTTGGCCTGCTGACAGCCACGGTTCTGGCGATTTCGCTGATCGACGCCCGGCACTTTCTGATCCCAGACAGGTTGTCGCTGCCGCTGCTGCCGCTTGGGTTGGCATGGCAAGCGTTGGCAAACCCCGCTGCGGGGCTTGAAACCGTGATGCCGCACCTTGCGGTCATCGCGGTCATGGCGCTGGGCTTGATGCTGTTGCGCTGGGGGTTTCGCCACTATCGCGGCGATCAGGCTTTGGGGCTGGGCGATGTTAAACTGATGCTGGCTGCGGCGGCATGGATCGCGCCGAACCAAATGGCGGCCTATGTTTTTTGCGCAGCCGCTACCGCATTGATTCAAGCTTTGCTACGCAACAAGCCGCGCACGGAACGCTTGCCGTTCGGAATTCATTTGGCACTGTGGCTTCTTGCCTTTGTTACTATTGAAGCCCCTTTGATTTAATCATTTTAATATTTATGTATTTCCCACCACATAAATCGGTGCAGCCTTAATTCTGACCATAATGCTACGGAATTTCTTGCGCATTTCCCGCCCTAAAAGACATAACCTGCCGGATTATGGCCATAACCCTGCGGTATAGACGCATGAAATCAACGATATACACCCTGAAAAACACCCCAAACAAAAATCCAGATTTATAACACAATATCATATACTTATTGCAGATAATGCACCCAAAACACCCCAAAAAATCTATTTCAAATTGTTCTTGAAATTGCACAAATCATCCGCAATCACAGCTTTAAGAACCCAGAGAAAATTTTTCGAATTATCGAAAATCAGAACCGCAATGCATCTCCTGATTAATTGATCTAAGTCAATTCAAAAACAGCCACGCTCTGGGACACACACTAAGACTGCAGGAACCGGAGGGGACCAAATGGCGACTTACAAACTGAACGTGAATGGGCAGGATCAGACTGTCACTGTCAGCGACGGCAGCATGCCGTTGCTTTGGGTGCTGCGCGATATCTTGGGGCTGACCGGCACCAAATATGGCTGCGGGGTCGAAATCTGCGGCGCTTGCAGTGTGCTGGTTGATGGCCAGAAAGAAAAATCTTGCGATTTTGATGTCTCGTCGGCGGTTGGCAAAAAGATTGTGACCATCGAGGGACTTTCCGCAGACCCCGAAGGGTCGAAAGCGCAAGCGGCCTGGGTTGCCAATCAGGTGCCACAATGTGGATTTTGCCAGCCGGGCATGCTTGTCGCCACCACCGCCGCGATGAAGGGCAATCATCATGGCACGGAAATCGCATCCGAACTGAACCACATCTGTGTCTGCGGAACTTACGCGCGGATCAACAAAGCCGTTCAGGGCCTTTAAGGCCGCGCAATCAGATGCCGATGAAAGTTTAAAACCATGGAAAACCACAACGAAAATACGGGTTCGGCCGTGATCCATCGCCGCGATTTCATCCGGGGTGCGGGCACTGCATTGCTGGTGCCGTTCTCAGTAACCTTATCGGGCCGGGCCGCGATGGCGGCGGAAGCACCGGTTTCGCTGGGCGCCTATATCAGCATTGCGCCGTCGAACATCGTCACAGTGTCGCTTGGCTCGACCGAGATGGGGCAAGGCATTCTGACCGGCCTGTCTCAGCTTGTGGCCGAAGAACTGAACTTGTCTTGGGATCAAGTGCGCGCAGAACATGCGCCGCCCGGCCCCGCCTATGCCAACCCGCTGTTTGGCTGGCAGTTGACCGGCGGCAGCACCAGCATGATGGGCTGGTATGGCCCGCTGCGCAAAGCCGCTGCCATCGCCCGTGACTGGCTGATTGCAGCCGCCAATACCCAGTTCGGCGGCACATGGAGCTTGGCCAGCGGCGGGCAGTTGACCAATGGCAGCGCGACCTGCCTGTTTGCCGATGTGCTGCAAACCGCAGCCGGTCTGACGCCCCCGACCAACGCCACGCTGGCCACCACCAGCAATTTTATCGGCAAGGCAAAGCCACGCCTGGATATTCCTGCCAAAGTCGACGGCTCGGCGATTTTCGGGATGGATGTCCGCGTGCCTGGCATGATGCATGCCACCGTTCTGCATTGCCCGACGCTTGGCGGCACCGTGAAATCGATGCCTGCCAGCAAATTCGGCGCAACCTTGGTCAATCTTGGCAATGCCGTTGGCGTTGTGGCCAATGACACCTGGACGGCGATGAAAGTTGCTAATTCATTGGGCACATCGGTGGTTTGGAATTTGCCCGCCAACCTGAATGTGATCGACTCTGCAAAGCTTCTTGCCACCGCGCAAACGCTGGCCAAATCGCCGACCGCGACCACATTTGTTGCCGAAACCGTCGGCAGCCCCGCCCCGTTGACCGCAGCGCGCAAAATCGACGTGATCTATAACTTGCCGTTCTTGGCGCATGCCTGCATGGAAGTGCTGAACTGCACCGCTTCTGTCACGCCCTCGTCTTGCGAAATTTGGGTGCCAACCCAAGGGCAGCAATTCATCATCCCGACGGCGCAGGCCATCACCGGCCTTTCGGCGGATCAAATCACCGTCCACACCACGTTCCTGGGCGGCGGCTTTGGCCGCAAGATTGAAGCCGATTACGTCGCGCAGGCGATCAATATTTCAAAGGCGATTGGGAAGCCTGTCAAGCTGACATGGTCGCGCAAACAAGACTTCCAGAATGACAAATACCGCCCCTGCTCTACCATGCGCGTGCAGGCCGGGCTGGATGCAAATG
>JAHEDL010000179.1:1674-14089 GCA_024641255.1 Pseudorhodobacter sp. | reverse complement strand
CGCGGTCGGCATCGCCGCCAATAAAGGCAATGCGGGTGTAGCCTTGCGCAACGAAATGGTCGACCATGTCGCGCACCGCATCGGCGTTGGAAAACCCAACCACATGGCCCAGCGGGTCGGTGGGCAGATCCCAGGTTTCAATCACCGGAATTCCGGCATTGGCCAGCAGCCGCCGCGACCTGTCGGTGTGCTTGCCGCCTGTCACCACAATGGCTTCGGGGCGGCGGCGCAGCAATTGTTCGATCAGGCGTTCTTCTTCGTGGATGTCATATTCGGTGTTGCCCAGCAGAATTTGCAGGCCACGCGCCTTTAACCCCTCTGTCAGCCCGCCAACCGTTTCTGCAAAGTTGGCGTTGTTGATCGACGGGATCGTGACGGCGACAAAGTTGGTCTTTTGCGACCGCAGCGTCGATGCCGTGGCATCAAACACATAGCCCAAATCTTCGGCGGCTTTCAGAATCGCCTCGCGCGTTGTCTCTGACACCGAAGAGTCATGCTTGAAGGCGCGGCTGACGGTCATCGGCGACACGCCAGTTGCCTTTGCCACATCGGCCATTGTCGGAGGTTTGCGGGTCATCATCTGCCTGTTATCGTTACCTTTGACGATAGCGGCGCGACAGGGGCAAACGCAAGGCTACTGCGCGTCCGCCCCAATCGCCGCCAAAGCCGCCCGCGCCACCTCTTCATCCTCGGCGCCGGTTCCTGACCCAACGCCAATGCCGCCAACCAAAACCCCGCCAAACTTGATCGGCAATCCGCCCGGAAGCCCCGTCATCGCGCCATCGGTCGCCACCGCAATCGCCACCCGCACCGGTTCTGCAATGCTGCCGCTTGGCTTGCCGGTAGAGGCCGCGGTCATCGCCTTGGCTGTGGCCGATTTCATCGACAGCACGCGCGACCCTGCCATCCGCAGCGACCCCAGCACCACGGCGCTTTGGTCGCTGACCACGATGCACTGCGGCACGGCCATTGCCACCGCCTTGGCTTGCGCCGCCGAAAGCAGCAACAAAACTGCTTCGTCGGTCAAACTCTGCGTGTTACGCGTGTATGCCATGGGATGCCTTTCGATTTGACCGACGCTTATGTTATCGATACCATAAGCCAAAAACGGAGCCCGCGCCAGCATGTCCTCATTTGAAGTCTACGATCCCGACTTTAGCCGCTATGTGATGGGCAATGCGCCCGTCAAACAACTGGCCACGGGCTTTGATTGGGTGGAAGGGCCGGTGTGGTTTGGCGACGCTGGCTGCTTGCTGTTTTCCGATATTCCCAACAACAAGATTCTGCGGTTTGTGCCGGGGCAGGGCATTTCAACCTATCGCGCGCCGTCGAACTATTCCAACGGCCACACCCGCGACCGTCAGGGGCGGCTGGTGTCTTGCGAACACGGGCTGCGCCGCGTCACCCGCACCGAATATGATGGGGCGATCACCATCATTGCCGACAGTTATCAGGGCAAGCCGTTGAATTCCCCCAATGATGTGGTGGTGCATTCGGATGGATCAATCTGGTTTACCGATCCGCATTACGGCATCATGACGAATTACGAAGGCTTCGCGGCAGAGCAAGAGCTGCCCTGCAACGTCTACCGCGTTGATCCCAATGGCGGCATCGCGGCGGTGTTGACCGATTTCAACTGCCCGAATGGTTTGGCATTCAGCCCCGATGAAACGCTGCTTTATGTGGCCGATACCGGCCGGATGTTTCACCCCGATCCGCAGCATATCCGGGTGTTTTCGATGGCGTCGGGTCGGCCCACCGGGGGCGAGGTGTTTCACACCATAACGCCGGGCTGTGCCGATGGCATCCGCTGTGACAGCGACGGAAATCTGTGGTCCTCGGCCCGAGATGGCGTGCATTGCATCGCGCCGGACGGGCATCTGATGGGCAAGATTCTGGTGCCGGAAACCGTATCGAACCTGTGCTTTGGTGGCCGCGCCAAGCATCAACTTTTCATCACCGCCACAACCAGCCTATACGCGATCACGTTGAATCGCGCCGGAGTGCAAAAACCATGACCCAATCGCAAATTGGCCTGATCGGCCTTGGCACCATGGGGGCAATGCTTGCCCTGAACATCGCGGAAAAAGGCTTTCCGATTGCGGTGTGGAACCGCACCACCAGCGTGACGCATCAATTCAAAGCCGAGGCTGGCATGCTGGCGCCAATGATCACGCCTTGTGAAACTTTGGCCGATCTGGTGGCCGCCATCGCCAAGCCACGCGCGATCATTCTGATGGTTCCGGCGGGGCAGGCTGTGGATGACCAAATCACCGCGCTGCGGCCTTTGTTGGATAAGGATGATCTGATCATCGACGCGGGCAATGCGCTGTTTCACGATACCAACCGCCGCTCTGCCGATGCGGTCAATGGCCCGCGCTTTCTTGGCATTGGCGTGTCGGGCGGCGAAGAGGGCGCGCGGCACGGTCCGGCCATTATGGGCGGTGGCGCGCGGGCAGATTGGGATCGCGTTGCGCCAATTCTGAACGCGATTGCCGCGAAATATAAGGGCCAGCCTTGCGCCGATTTCATGGGGCCAGCCGGGGCGGGCCACTTTGTGAAAGCGGTGCACAACGGCATTGAATATGCCGATATGCAGATGATCGCCGAAGTTTACGGCGTGATGCGCGATGGCATGGGCATGGCCGCCGTCGAAATTGCCGCCACCTTCCACGCGTGGAACAAAGGCCCGCTGCAATCGTACCTGATCGAGATTTCGGCAGAGGTCGCAGCGGCAACTGACACCCACTCTGGCACGCCGATGCTGGATATGATCCTTGATCGCGCCGGTCAAAAAGGCACTGGCCGCTGGACGGTGATCGAAGCGCAGCATTTGGCCGCCACCATTCCGGCAATCGAAGCGGCGGTGATGGCGCGCAACCTGTCGTCGCGGCTGGAAGAACGTCTGGCCGGAGAGGCGATTTTTGGCGCGGCACCGCAGGCCTTGAACGGGGCGCTTAGCTTGGCGCAGCTGGAACAGGCGATGATCGCTGGCAAGATCCTGTGCTATGCGCAGGGCTTTGCGCTGATTTCTGCGGCGTCCAAGGCGTTCGACTGGCCGATGCCGCTGCCTGAAATCGCACGGGTCTGGCGCGAAGGCTGCATCATCCGGTCGTCGATGCTGAATGACATGGCAACCGCCCTGACCGAAGATCCCGCGCGCAACCTGATGTTTGCGCCGTTCTTTGCCGGGCTGCTGACCACCAGCCACCCTGCACTGCGGCAGGTGGTTGCCGCTGCTGCGTTGAATGGCTTGCCGATGCCCGCGCTGGCGTCGGGCTTGGCGTGGTTTGACATGATGCGCACTGGCCGCTCCACCGCCAACATGATTCAGGCGCAACGCGATTTCTTCGGCGCGCATGGCTTCGAACGGATCGACGGCTTGGCCGACAAGCACGGCCCGTGGGTGGGCCACGGCATCTAGGCGGTAATCCGCAGCCCCAATTTGCCCTTTGGCCCGAATCCGCTAGGCTTCGGGCCAAAGGCATTTTTCATTGGGGTTTTTTATGCGAGTAACGCGGCGCAATTTTTCATTTGGATGTGTGGCGCTTGGTTTGTCCGCCTGTGGGGGCAGGGCGGTGGTGCAGCGCGGTCGCGTGCAAGAAACCGCAATGCGCGCCGTTCCAAATGCTGGGTTTGACAGTTGGGTCGCCGGGTTTCGCAGCAGGGCGATCAGCAAAGGGATTTCGGAAACCACCTTTGCCACCGCCTTTCGCGGTGCCGGATTTCTGCCCGGCGTGATTGAAAAAGACCGCAATCAGACCGAATTCACCCGGTCGACCGAAGATTACCTTGCCATCGCCGCATCGGACGAACGTCTTGCGCTGGGCCGACAAGCGATGGCGCAGCAGCGCGCGACCTTGCAGGCAATCGAGGCGCGATATCGGGTTGAAGCAAAGGTGGTGGCGGCGGTCTGGGGGCTGGAAAGCTTTTTTGGCACAAGGCGCGGTTCGGTTCCGGTGATTTCGTCGCTGGCCACGCTGGCCTATGACGGGCGGCGCGGCGCGTTCTTTGAACAGCAGTTGGTTGCGGCGCTGAAAATCCTGCAAAACGGCGATACCACCGCACAAAACATGACGGGCAGTTGGGCGGGGGCCATGGGGCACACCCAATTCATCCCAACCTCTTACCTTGCCTTCGCGGTGGATTTTCGCGGCGATGGGCGGCGTGATATTTGGTCGGATGACCCGACCGATGCGCTTGCCTCGACTGCCGCTTATCTGGCGAAATCGGGGTGGAGCTATGGTCAGCCTTGGGGTGTCGAAGTGCAGTTGCCCGCAGGGTTTGACACTGGTTTGGCGGGGCGCGGCAAGGGGCGCAGCGCCGACGACTGGGCGGCGATGGGTGTGCGTAGCGTTGGCGGCGGCGGTTTGGCCAACCACGGCGCCGGGTTTATTCTGCTGCCCGCGGGTGCCCGCGGCCCGGCGTTGCTGGTGTTTCACAACTTCAACGTGATCGCCCGCTATAACAACGCGCAGAACTATGTGATCGGCGTTGGCCACCTGTCTGACCGTCTGGCGGGCGGCGGGCCGTTGCGCGCCGCCTTTCCGCCCGATGCCGCCGGGATGAGCCTTGCCAACCGGCAAGAGTTGCAGCGGCGGTTAACGGCGGCGGGGTATGATACCCAAGGCAGCGATGGCGTGATTGGCAACAACACCATTGCCGCAATTCGGGCGTTTCAGGCCGCGCGCGGCTTGGCGGTGACCGGGCAGCCAAGCTTGGCCTTGCTGGGCCTGCTGCGTTAGGTGTGTTAACTTTATGTTCACCAATGCTGTGGCAGCGTTGGTGACATGAAACAGCCGTCCGCCTTTCACGAAGCCACCTTGCCACTGTTCGCCGAAAGCGACGAGGCGGTTGCCACGGCTTTGCCGGAAAAGCTGCCATCCTATATTGCCGATCACCGCAGCCGCCTGCGCAGCCGCTTTCTGGACGGTGGCGCGCAGGCGATGCCAGATTACGAAATGCTGGAACTGGTGCTGTTTCGGGCGATTCCGCGACAAGACGTAAAGCCCTTGGCGCGGCTTTTGCTGGACACCTTTGGCGATTTTAACCGGGTGGTCACGGCATCGCCCGCGCGGTTGCACACGGTCAAGGGCGTGGGGGCCGCCGTCGTGCTGGAACTTAAAATCGTCGAAGCCGCAGCGCAGCGGATGATGCGGGCGCGGGTGATGAACCGGCCGGTATTGTCATCGTGGGATGCGCTGCTGGATTATTGCCACACCGCGATGGCGCATCGCGAAACCGAACAATTCCGCATCCTGTTTCTGGATCGCAAGAATGTGCTGATTGCCGATGAAGAACAGGCGAAAGGCACGGTCGATCATGTGCCGGTCTATCCGCGTGAGGTGGTCAAGCGCGCGCTTGAACTGAACGCTTCGGCGCTGATCTTGGTGCATAACCACCCGTCGGGCGACCCCACGCCGTCAGAGGCAGATGTTTCCATGACGCAACAGGTGCA
Source organism: Pseudorhodobacter sp. (assembly GCA_024641255.1). Lineage (GTDB taxonomy): Bacteria > Pseudomonadota > Alphaproteobacteria > Rhodobacterales > Rhodobacteraceae > Cypionkella. Next base: position 8,631 of record JAHEDL010000179.1, on the reverse strand, counting down.
GGATGCCGCGCAGGTGCTGGGCATCACCCTGCATGATCATCTGATCATCGGGAAATCGCGCGAACTTAGCTTTCGCTCTGCCGGATACCTTTAGGGCGTCGCCGGTTTGAACGATGGCTTCAGCCACAATTCAACCCGCCGGTTCAGCCGACGGCCCGCTGCGGTTTCATCGCAGGCCAAAGGCAACGCCTCGCCAAACGCTTCAACGCGGGGCAGGGCCCCTGCCGGGGCAGAGGGTGCCGCCGCTTTTAGCGCCGCAAGAATCCCGTCAGCGCGCTGTTGCGAAAGTTCAAGATTGGCCTTCGCCGCGCCCGACCCATCGGAAAAACCGGCCAGAACCAGTTCTTTGTTGCGAAACACACCGGCTTCGATCAGCCGCGCAAGGTCGGTCAGGTTTTCGGCGCTGGTTGCGTCTATTTCGCTGGTGCCGTCTTCAAAACGGAAGGTCAAAGACAGCCGGTCGGCACCATCCATCAAATCAACCAACCGCTTCAGGTCGGCCAAAGTTGTTTCTTCGCCTGCGCCCTGAATGGCGTTGATCAGCCGCAGGCCATCGGCAGTCATCGGCTGGCTTTCGGGGGCACGGTCAATATAGCCGCCCTTGGCAATCGCGGCTTGCGCAACGGGAAGCGCCAGAAAATCAAGAAACTCGCGCGCCATCAGCGGCAGACGCCGCCGTGGGGTCAGCAGGTAAACCGGCAGCGTCAGCGGGTAGTCCCCCGCCTTCACCGCAAGCGGATTGGGCAGCAACGGAAAGCCGCAGCTGTCTGACAGCGGCAGCGCCCGTGCCGCCCCCAGCGCAGCGCGGCCCGTCACGGCGATGCCCCACGGGTCTTTTGCCACCGCTTCGGCCAGACTGTGCAGGTCGGCATGGGTTTCGGTTGCGGCACTGTCGCGCCCCAGCCGCGCCGAAAGCGCCCGCGCCAGATCGCTGTCAGGCGTCAGCCCGTGCAGCACCAGCGGCATATCCGGCCCACCAATGTCTTTCCAATTCTTGATCTCGCCCGCCAGAACCTTCGCCAGATCCAGCGTCGAAATACCGGGCAGCGGATTGTCTGGCGCCACAATCGGCACCAGCGCATCCAGCGCCATCGGCTTTGCCCCCATATCAGGCTCTGTCACCGACGCGACCATCAATTCGGCACGCCCGGCCTTCACTTCGGCGCGGGCCGCTTCGGGGGCAAAGGCGCGGAACGAAATTTCGGCCAGAACCTTGTTCGTCGCCGGGTCCGTCAATACGGCGGGGGCGTCCGCCGCGCTGGGCGGCGCGTAAACCAGACCGCGCGCCTTGGCAAAGGCCGCGATCAGCGGCGGCAACAGCGCGCCACCGGCATCCGCCTCGCCAACCAGCCGGATCACCGCCTTTGGCGCGGTTAGGTCCGGGCAGGCAGGGCCATCGCAAATCACCCCCGACGCATCAACTGTCAGCGCGCCATAGGCCGAGTCGATGCGGAAAAATTCGCCGTCATAGCCTTGCAGCGTGCCAGCAATCGCCAGGGCCCCATCGCGAGAGGTCAGCGTGACATCCTGCGCCGCCGCCAAACACGGGAAAAGCGCGGCGAAAACCGCCACGCGCCAGAAACCCACCATAAATTGCCTGCCCAGACCCTATTCCGAAGAGGCGATATTCAGGTCTGGAGCAAGATTTTTCAACACCAGATAATCGCCAACCGCATCACATTCGGGCATCGCCACGGTCAGTTCGTTGATTTCCACGCGGCTGCCCGCCGTTGCCAAGGTTTCCGCCAGCATTTCGCGACCGCAGGCGGTGGGGGTCACGGCGGCTTCAACCACCACATCCGGGTTTTCGCGCCCGTCGGCAGGATAGGTGTAAACCTCTGCCAGCAAGGGCAGGTCGGTGCTGGCATCGCCCAATCGCGTCAGAAAACCGCCCGATGCCGGCACGCCAGCCAGCGGGCTGTGTGGATTTTCGCCCGAAATATCGCCCGGCTCTCCATAACCGGCCTTGCCTTCAAAAGCGTGAATCTGAAACGCATCGTCGGCCTGCCACTGCACGCCAAAGCGCCGCAAGCTGGACATTTCGGGCGCCGCAATGCTGCCGCTGGCAGACGACCCATCGGCAAACAGCACCTCAACTGTGGCATCGGTTACCAATGCGGGCAGATCGCTGAACAGCGCGCCCGTCACCGTGGTTTTGGCGGTGACGGCCAGCCCCGCGTGTTTCAAAACAACCCGTTCGTTCTTGTGGCACGGCGCAACAAGCGTCAGCCGCAGCATCGCGTTTTCATCACTTGAAAGATCAAAGGTCACTGTGCAGCTGTTTTCTGCCACGCTTTCGGGCTGCGTAGGTTGGGGTGCGCTGGGCAGCGTCAAAGTTGCCTGCGTCGTGGCCATGGCGACCGAAGGCGGGCTGACCTCTGCCGTGGCGGCAACCGTTTCAATATGCTTTGGCTTGTGTGACAGCGTGGCGTTTGCTGGCTGCTGCGGCGCACCACGGTCTGTCATGCTTTGCGCCAACTGCCCGGCACCCAGCGCGATTGCGATCACCGCAATGCCCCGCGCCGCTTTGCGTTTGATATCAGCCATCGAGAATCCTCCAGCGAAATCCGTTTGCGCCATTTTGTGCGCCAATCAGGGCGGCGGCGTGGCGAAACCGGGGAATGTTTCCGAAATTGCAGGCAATTCGGGGGCAGGGCGATCGCTTTGGCGTTCTGAGAAATTGTTAACGCGTTCGACACTTTGATTGCCGGCGCCGTGCGAGGGATTGCCCACTGCACGGCGCGTGCGGAAACGGGCTGCCGCAACGGCCCGACCCGCCGGCAGTGTCACATGGACATGGCTGGTCTGGCCCACTTCAAAGAGCTGCAGCCGCCGAGCCTTGTTAGCTGCGGCTTGCTGGGGATGGTCAAAGACCTGAAGGGCGGCTGGCGTTTTGCGCAACAAACCGGATCTTCACCTAAAGACGCTTAAGCGCACGGTTGGCGACGGTAGGCAAAAAATACGGCGGGTATTTTTTCTCAACACGCGGCAGAGGATGCCGTGCGTTCGACCTGCGCGCGGCACATTCTGGACAATGACTTCATGGCGGATCGGCGCAATCAGACATGGCCATACCGCAGCGTCGACCAAACCGACCAGGCGGGCGACATTAGATATATCTGCAACTGCAAGGGCATACCGCATCCGGTGCGCAGTCTGCATTCCAAGCGAGTTATCAGCAGGGCGATCTGCATCCGCGTGAAACTCGATCCGGCGTTTCAGTCCTCAAAGATGGCCGCAGTGTTGCGACCGCCCCCAGTAGCGGCCTGTTTCACAAGAGACCCCTGCGGGCGCGTTAGGTTTGCTCACATAATACAGCCTTGTCTGCTTCGGGCGGGTACGACGATCGGTAGGAGAAAATTGCATTAAGGGCGAAAACACTATTCAACGGTCATCGGGATATTCCTAAAACAAGTGAACCTCGCCTGAATTTGCAAGAGGCGCCGCACCGTTAACATCTGACGAAATTTGTCCCAACACAGCAGCTATGTCGCGCAAACGGATTTTTTCCAAAAACTCTGAAATTTCAACGGTAATTTGCGCGGGAACCACATTTGCAACGGATGCTAAAAAAGTCTGTAAATCATGCAGAGCTTGCACAATGTGGTCTATCTGCTGCAACGACGGTCTTCCAGCTCCGGCACCACCCGGCAGGCTTTCCAACGTGTGGGCAATTGCATCTTCAACTTGTTGAGAGCTGATTTCTAATTGTTGCAATTGCGACGCCAGTTGCATCAAAACAGATGTCAAAGGCAGTCTGGCTATTTTTAAAGTCGTCGAATCCATTTCTACAGCGGCCCCACCACCGCTTGAATACAGCTTTGAAGCTGCGCAGTGCTGAACGGCTTACGGATATAATTGTTCATGCCCCAAGACTTTCCACAGTCGATAATAGTCTGGTCAATTTTCCCGCTAACCAAAATAAAACCAATGCGCTGGGTAGATTTATTTTCGCGCAGCGCTTTTAGCAAATGCAAGCCATCCATGCCGGGCATGTTATAGTCTGAAATTACCAAATGCACCGGATTAGCAACGATTGCTTTCAAAGCAGATTCACCATCGGCTCTGAAGTCAACTTTACGAATACGCATTTCCTCAAGGGCCATCATGATTAATCCGCGACTGGTTGACATATCGTCAACAACCATAATCGCAAGACTGTCTCGAAGCGCCATAGTAATCTCCAAATCTTATTCGCACGCAGTCTTTATGTTAGACGTCGCCAATTTTAACAAAGCAGGTTTTGCCACAAAGCCGAAGCGTATCCGCCCGCTCTACGCCCAAGCGTTCCGAATGTCCGATAAACAGATATCCGCCCGCATCAAGTATGGAATCGAACCGCTGCCAAAGTCGGGTTTGCGTAGCCTCATCCATATATATCGCGACATTTCGACAAAATATCGCGTTGAAAGGCCCAGATATTGGCCAAGGATCAATCAAGTTAAGGTACTTGAAAGTGATAAGCTTTCTAAGGTCTGGTTTGATTTCAACGTGGTCATTTTTGCCATGCCTATCGAGAAACAAGAATTTCTTCATCTTCTCTGGTACGCTTTCAATATCCGAATTCTTGTAAATTCCGGATTCCGCGGTGGCTAAAACATTCGGGTTTATGTCTGTCGCGAGAATTTTCACATCATAGGCATTTGCATCGGGGAAAAGGCTTAGCAGAACTGCGGCCATTGTGTACGGTTCTTCACCACTGGAGCAACCTGCCGACCACAGCCGAATTCTGCCGCCAGACTTCGCGCGCGAAATCAAATCCGGCAGCACGTTTTCGCGCAAAATATCAAAATGATAAGGCTCGCGGAAGAACCGGGTTGTATTTGTGGTCAGCGCCGTGATCATTGTGTCAAGTTCGTTGCGTCTGTCGGCTGATGTCACGATATCAAGATAGGCCGCGAAGTTGGTACAATTTAGACGGCGAACATGTTTTAACAACCTGGAAAATACCAAGGTATTGCTGCTATCGCTTAAGTTAATTCCTGCGATACCTTGAACCACCGCACAGATTTTCCGAAAATCTTCAGGGTGAAACTCAATATCATGGTCGATCAATCCGGCGAGTAATTGCGAATTTTGCGGCAGCACTACCCAATCTCCCGCTCACCGATCGATGGTATAACGACTTGAAGGTCAATCACCCGCAGCATCCGGTCATCTATCGCGATAACGCCTTCTATATGCGCGCCAGTTGCCTCCGATGCGGCTTCGGGGACGGGCTGCACTGCTGATCGGTTTACGCTCATGATATCTGAAACTGAATTAACCAGAAGCCCCACCATTTGATTGTTGATTGCGGTAATTACCACAACATGGCGTGAATCTGGTTCTGATCGGCCAAGATTCAGGCGGGCAGATAGATCAACAATAGGAACAATCGTTCCTCTTAGGTTGATAACACCCAAAACATAAGATGGCGCGTAAGGTAGGACGGTGGCGGGTGTCCACCCGCGAATTTCACGGACCGACATGATATCAATACAATAATCTTGCTCTCCCACTTTGAAAGTAACAAGTTCTCGCAAGTCTGCTTGAGAAATTTGCGCCGCCGATTGCATTTTATACCTCTTCCAACCCTTGAAGCTGACGCATCTGGCCTTGAGGGCGATAGCGTTCCGTCGCTTCTTCGGGATCTATAATGAGTGCGATTTTTCCGTCGCCCAGAATGGTGGCGGCAGCAACACCCGGGACATGCCCGTAATTATTTTCCAAGCTTTTGATAACAACTTGCCGCTGGTCATAAATTCCATCGACGGCTAATGCCCAAGGTTGTTTGCGATCCGATTCAACCAGCAGCAAAACCATGTCTGACAATCGGCCAACTTGGTTTCGATGGCCAAAGACCTGACCAAGATCGATAATCGGTATCAATTTATTTCTGATCGAAACCACGTAGCCTTCGGCGCCAATAAGGTGAATATCTTCGGCCTTTGGACGAAGTGTTTCAATGATTGCGGTAATAGGAACGACCATTGTTTGCCCGGCAACATTCACCACCATTCCGTCAAGAACGGCCAGAGTTAGGGGCAAGCTGAAGGCAATCGTCGTGCCCTTTCCGGGCTGTGATGATATATTTACCCGGCCGCCGAGTTTTTGGATCGCACTGCGAACGACATCCATTCCAACGCCGCGGCCAGAAAGGTTCGTTACAACCTTCGCGGTCGAAAAGCCCGGAAGAAACAGCAGTTGGTCGATTTCGCTGTCGCTGAGAACGGCGTCGGCAGAGATGAGGCCTTTGGAAACCGCAATTTCAAGAACTTTAGGCCGATTTATTCCGGCGCCATCATCGGAAACTTCGATAAGGACCCGGCCAGAGCGGTGCGCCGCCGAAAGCGTAATGCATCCGGTTTCGGTTTTACCGGCTTCGCGTCGGCGCGCCGGATCTTCGACGCCGTGGTCGACAGAGTTGCGGATGATATGGGTCAACGGATCGACCAGGCGTTCAATGACAGTGCGATCAACCTCTGTCGTTTCGCCCAGCGTTTCAAAACGGACTGATTTTCCGGCGATGTCTGACGCTTCGCGGGCAATTCTTGCCATGCGTTGGAACAGCGGTTTGACCGATTGCGCCCGAATTGCCATCATGTTTTCTTGAATATCGCGCGCCAGAGTTTTGAATTCATTCAAACTCGCGCGGGTCTGCGAGCTTTCGGGCAAGCCGGCGTCGTCGATGCATTGCGTTAGCACTGCTTGGTTGATCACCAATTCGCCAACGATGTTTATCAACTTATCGACGAGATCCAGATCCACGCGGACGCTTGCTTTGGGGCTTGCGCTGATTTTCTCCGTCGTGCCGCGCTGCAGTTTTTGATCTTCATCTGTGGGCGTTTGCGCAGCAGGTGCGATCAAAGCGGTTTTTTGTTGAACGATGTCTGGCAGTTTCGGTGGCGTTTCGGTGGCCAGTTCATCTTCAAGGCGAAGGATACTAAGCGCGCAGAGGCCATCGACAAATTCGAA
>JAHEDL010000179.1:0-1664 GCA_024641255.1 Pseudorhodobacter sp. | reverse complement strand
GCGCTGTTGTCAGCCGAATTTCCCATTTGATATGGATGTCATCCCATTTCAGATCGTCGAAATCGGGCAGTTCTGATGTATCGGTGGTAACCGAATATTCGCCAAGATCCGCCAGTTCGCGGAAAAGGTGAACGGGATCATTGCCGTTTGCAAAGAGTTGGTAAGTGGCTGTGAATTTAATGATGAAAGTTGACGTGTCAGTCGGCGTATCAAAATCAAGCGAAATTGGGATAATCATCGGAACAAAGCCAAAGTCCTGCTCCGGGGCGGCGACCTCGCCGCTATCCGGGTTTCCAAAGGCAAGTAGTTTGGCCGCCAGATCTTGATCATAAAGACCAGTCTGATCGTTTCCGCTGCGGGCCGAGGCAACAAGGTCGGTCAGGTGATCGGCGGCCTTTTGACATATTTTAAGCAGATCGATCGAAGGCTGCACCTTGCCCGACCGCATCAGATCCAACACGCTTTCGAAGTGATGCGAAAACTTTACCAATGAATCTAAAGCGAAAGCTGCTGCGCCACCTTTTATGGAATGGACGGCGCGAAAGACGGCGTTGACGGTTTGGTCATCAAAGGCCGCGTCATCCGCGCTGTCGCCAAGTTGACCAAGGCCATCATTCAGCGCCTCTAGCAGATCATCGCATTCTTGAAAGAATGTGTCGCGGATATCATCGATCTTTGTCATGTTTCCCTCAGACCGCCGCAATTCGCCTGATCGCCGCGATCAGCTTGGCATCATCGAATGGCTTCACGATCCAACCCGTGGCACCAGATCGCCGAGCGCGATCTTTCAGATCTGCGGCGCTTTCGGTGGTCAGAACCAGAATCGGGATCGCAGGGCTTTCGGTGCCGCGGCGAATGGTTTCAATAACGCCAAACCCGTCCATCCGGGGCATGTTGATATCGGTGATCACAACGTCTGCAGAAATCGACGCCAGCCGTTCAACGCCATCGACGCCGTCTTCGGCGGTATGCACAACAAAGCCGGCTTCGGTCAGAGCCTTTCGCAACATTTCGCGGATCGTGCGCGAATCGTCGATTGCAAGGACAGTCAGGCTCATTTTGACACCACACAACTAAGTACATTTTCCTTCAGGCCCAGCAGCGCCAGGTCGGCCCAGAATGCCACGGAAGCGTCAACAGTTAGTTTATGCCCGGTGGCTTTCCATTCGCTGGCGGCGACCTGCAGGATTTGCGCGCATAAAGTGCCGACAAATTTTACCGACTGACCAGACAGCGTCAGGTCTTGGCCACGCATGCTGCGAAAGGATTCCAAGAGCCAATCGGCTTTTGAGAAGTCCAGTTTTTCCGGTAATTCGATCATTTACTGGCTGCTCCCTTTTGGCTTGGTCGAAAGTTCATGTGTAAAAATTTTGGGTGGTCTGAAATCTTGCGCCGGGTGGGTGCCGCTAAAAGAACACCACGTCGTCAGACTTGGGTGGTTTTACGGATTCCGCCGCCTGCGTTTCGGGCGGAAGATCACCCGCGAGCAATAATTGCTGCGCCCGGCCGGTGGTGGGGTGAAACTTGATCCGGCGGGCCTGTGCGCCGCCAAGGCTGCTGGACACACAGCGAATATTTTCCGCTTGCAGGAAGTTGATCGCAAAGCGGGCGTTGGCGTCGCCAATATGGCCCAAGCCATCATGCATCTTGGCGCCACCAAACAG
>JAHEDL010000517.1 GCA_024641255.1 Pseudorhodobacter sp. | reverse complement strand
ATGCGCCACAGCTTTGCCACCCACCTGCTTTCGGCAGGCGGCGATTTGCGCGCGATTCAGGAACTTTTGGGCCACGCTTCGCTGTCAACCACCCAAGCCTATACGTCTGTAGATGCGGCACGCCTGATGGAAGTCTATGAAAAGGCACATCCGCGCGCCTGATCCCTTGCCCCGAATCCCGTTTTAGGCGATCAAGCGCCATGGATATACGTCTCAAAGCCCTGTCTGTTCACCTCCTGACCGCCTCTGGTGCGGTGCTTTCCATGTTCGCCATGTTGGCGGCAGTGGAAGAAAAATGGAGCCTGATGTTCCTTTGGTTGGTGGTCGCGCTGATCGTCGACGGTGTCGATGGCCCGCTGGCGCGGCGCTATGATACGCCCAACAACTGGCCGACCTATGACGGCGTGTTGATGGACCTGATCGTCGATTACCTGACCTATGTGTTCATCCCCGCCTATGCGCTGTTCAAATCAGGCATGGTTTCGGGCTTTACCGGGTGGCTGGCGATCATTGCGATCTGCTACGGGTCGGTGATTTACTTTGCCGATACCCGCATGAAAACAAAGGATAAGTCCTTTTCTGGCTTTCCGGCCTGCTGGAACATGGTGGTGCTGGTGCTGTTTGCCGTTGCACCGTCGCCTTGGGTGATCTTGCTGTCAGTGATCTTCCTGACGGTGGCGATGTTCCTGAACCTGAAATTCGTTCACCCCACCCGCACCAAGCGCTGGCGGACGGTGACGCTGCCGGTATCACTGGCTTGGGTGGTGTTTGCCGGATGGGCGGCTTGGGCCAATTTCGCCGAAGGCTCTTTGGCGCATTGGGGCTTGGTGCTGACCTCGCTTTACCTGTGCCTTGCGGGCATCGTGCAGCAAATCGTTCCCGATAACCGCAGCTAAATCCGCGTCAACACTACGCCACTGACGATGACAAACGCGGCAAGTGCCTTGCCGCGCGTCATCTTTTCCGAAAACGCCAGCCAGCCGATCATCACCGCGAACAGGATCGAAGTTTCGCGCACCGCCGCCACCACCGCAATCGGCGCGCGCGTCATTGCCCAGACCGATACGCCGTAAGCGCCATAAGATGCCGCCGCCGCAAGCATCCCAGTGCCCCAAGCGCGGCCATTGCGCGGCAAGATATCCAATCCCTTGTAAAGCAGCATGCCGCTGGCAAAAAACGTGCCATCCGCCACGAACACCCATGCCACATAGGCAATCGCGTCGCCCGCCACCCGCGCGCCGGTGCCGTCCAGCATTGTATAGGTCGCCGTCGCGCAGGCCGACCCCAAGGCAAAGGGCAGCATCTTGCGGTTTTCGCCGTTCGAAAAAATTCCCTGCGCCATCAACAAGATACCGCAGCCCAAAATCGCGATTCCGGCGAATTCGTGCAAGGTCAGATGATCATTCAGCAGCACAGATCCCGCCAGCGCCACGATCAGCGGCGCAGCCCCCCGCGCAATCGGGTAGACGCGGCTAAGATCGCCACGTTCATAGGCATAGGTCAGGAAGAACTTGTAAAAGAAATGCGCGCAGCCCGCCATCAGCACCCATTTCCACACCTCGGGCGCGGGCAATGGCCGCAGCGATGCCACCGCCAAGCCAATCGGAACCTCGCCAATCGACAAGATGATCATCGCGCCCAAACGCGAGGTGCCGGTTTTGATCAGCGCATTCCAAAGGGCGTGCAGAAAGGCCGATCCAAGCACGGCCAACAGGATAGCAAAGCTCAATTTAAGTCCCGCCCGATGAGTGTCATCAAACTGTTACATCGCCGTTGCGCCAAGGCAAGCGCCGCCGATAAGTCCAGTTTCAAATCAAAAGCCCTGCCGCCTTTTCCAGCCGCAGCAGGGCCACCTTGCTTTCTACCCCACCCGGTGCCGAAAATCCGCCAAGGCTTTTGGCACCCAGCACGCGGTGACAGGGAATAAGGATCGGAATCGGATTGGCACCACAGGCTTGCCCAATGGCTTGCGCAGGCGCCGAAAGATCGCGCGCCAGATCGCCGTAGGTCTTGGTTTCACCGTAAGGAATGTCGGCCATCGCGCGCCGCACCCGCGCCTGAAAGCCGGTGCCGAAATCCAGCGGCAAATCGAACTGCGTCAAACGCCCATCGAAATAGGCCGCGATCTGCGCGGCGGCCTCTGTCAAAAGCGGCGAGGTTTCCCCCGCCGCCCTGTGCCATTCCAGCCCCGTGATCACGCCACCCGCTTCGGTCAAGCTGACCCAGCCCAGCGGTGTCAGGGTGCTGGTCAACCCTTAGCCCAGCGCCGCGTTGCACCGCGCACAGGTGCCGGCATGGGCGTGGCTGCCAACATCGGGCAAAATCTGCCAGCAGCGCTGACATTTCTCGCCATCGGCCTTTTCAAACACCACGCCAACGCCCGGCACTTCCGGCAGGCGGAACGCCTCTTGCGGTTCGGGATCGGCGGTCAGCTGGATGCCAGAGGTGATGCACAGCTCGGCAAATTCCACCGATTTCAGCGCCGCAAGCACGGCGGTATCGGCAACATGCACCACCGGTGCGGCCTCTAGGCTGGCGCCGATCACCTTGGCGGTGCGCTGCACCTCCAAAGCGCCGGTGACCACACGGCGGGCGGCACGAATGCCATCCCACTTGGCGGCAAGCGCATGGTTCAGCCACGCAGCCGGGGTTTCCGGCATATCGACCAAATGCACCGACGAGGTGTCGCCGGGGAAGCGGCACAGCCAAACTTCTTCCATGGTGAACACCAGCACCGGGGCCAGCCAGGTCGTCAGGCGATGGAACAAGATATCCAGCACGGTGCGGGTGGCGCGGCGGCGCAGCGACGACGGCGCATCGCAGTACAGCG
>JAHEDL010000513.1 GCA_024641255.1 Pseudorhodobacter sp. | reverse complement strand
CGAACACAAAAACTGCAGCACCTTCGCCCTGCACCATGCCGTTTCGGGTCAGACTGAACGGCCGACAGCCATCGGGCGACATTACCCGCAAGCCTTCCCACGCCTTGATGCCTCCATAGCACAGCATCGCCTCGGCACCGCCGGTCAGCATGACCGGGGCCGACCCGGCACGGACCATCTGAAACGCCAGCCCCATTGCGTGGTTTGAACTTGCGCAGGCCGACGCGACGCTAAAACTGGGTCCGCGCAGACCATGCACCATCGACACATGCGCCGCGCCGGCGTTGTTCATCAAACGCGGCACGGTGAACGGATGGACGCGATTTTTCCCTTCGGCATAAACCGCGCGATAGCTGTCATCCAAGGTGCCAAGCCCGCCCCCCGCCGTGCCCAGAATGACGCCAGCCCGGTCGGCTAGGTCGCCGTCGAAAGTCAGGCCAGATTGTGCAACCGCTTGCCGTGCTGCCGAAACCGCAAACTGGGTGGCACGATCATAAAGCGTAAGGTCTTGCCGGGAAAATTGCGCCTCTGGCTGCCAATCTTTCACCTGCCCACCGATCTTAATCGACAAGCGGTCTTTGTCGCGAATATCCAGTTCTGCAATACCAGAGCGGCCTTCGGCAAAGGCCGCGAACGTGCCCGCAACCGTCTGTGCCAGCGCGTTCACCGTGCCGGCGCCGGTAATTGCCACCCGCCTCATGCAGATTTTTGCGCAATCAGCGCCTGAACGGCCGCAACGATTGCCGCCACGGATGAGATATCGAAGTCTGACTTCGACGGATCGTTCGCATTGAACGGAACCGAAATATCAAACGCCTCTTCGATAGCGAAGATGGCTTCAACCAGACCAAGGCTGTCGATGCCAAGGCTTTCAAGCGATTGATCCAAACCCACATCAGAAATGTCCAGCACAGCCTGTTCGGCGATGATGGCGATGACGCTGTCTTCTACAGTCATTGATCTTCCCTATTCCGCAGCCTGCAGATTAATCAGCGTCAGGTAACAAGGATATGGATTTTTCAATCACCGCAACCCGTGCCGCCAACCGTGGCAAGCGCCGCAGCGCCTTTTGAATTTCCACATGCGTTTCCATTTTGACCGCAGGGTAGCCCAGCAAAACCCGGCCAGCCGGTGCATTGGTGAACACCTTGGTCGCGCCGCCGCAGATCACATCATCGCCGACAAAGATGTTGTCATTGACGCCACATTGGCCGCCCATCACCACGCGGTCGCCAATCTTGGCCGACCCGGCAATGCCAACCTGACCACATAGCAGGCAATCGCGGCCAACCTGGACGTTGTGACCAATATGGACAAGGTTGTCCAACTTGGTGCCCGACCCGATCGAGGTGTTGCGAATGGTTCCGCGGTCAATCGCGACATTGGCGCCAACTTCAACATCATCGCCAAGCGTCACCGCGCCAAGCGAATGAATGCGCGTCCAGCTTTGCGCACGAATTTCATCGCGTTTTCCAAGGGTTCCGCGAATTTCTTCAACCCCGGACTTTTCCGGCGTTACAAAGGAAAAGCCGTCAGCGCCAATCACCGCGCCAGGTTGGCAGATGAAACGGTGACCAATTTGAACACCGGCCCCTATGCGGGCGCCCTGCAAAATCAGCGCGTCATCACCGATCTGCGCGCCTTCGGCGACAGAGACGTGGCTTGCAACCCGCGCCCGCGCGCCGATGCGCACACCAGCGCCAATAACCACGAAGGGCCCAATCGCGGCACCTTCGCCAATCTGCGCCGTGGCATCGACCAAAGCCATCGGGTGTATGCCAGCAGCAATCGCCGGCCCCGGGTCGAGCATGACCGTCAAACCCGCCATCGCCAAACGCCCGCGCGGCGCAAAGATCGCCGCTTTCAAGCCAAGGCTTTGCCAATCCGCACCTGGCCACAGCATTGCCGCTTGCGCCGCACCTTTCGCCAATCCATCTGCATAGCGCGGATCCATCGCCAAAGCCAAATCGCTTGGCTTCGCCGCAGCAGGTTCAGAGGCGCGGGTGACAACGAAATCAAGATCGCCAGCGGCTTGCGCCCCTAAGGCGGCGGCAATATCGCGGATCGTGTGGGCCATGGCATCCTCCGGCAGTTTGCCGCTGATTTAGCCCTGAACCTCGGGCAGCACCACCCCGGCGTCGACCAACGCGTCGAATAACCGCTGATCGCGGCCATAAACATCACGAAGATAGCTCATTCCGGTCTTGGTGGGCCATGCAGTGAAATAAACCAGATGCACCGGCACCGGCGCGTCCAACGAAACAGAGCTTTCTTCTTTGCTATCAAGATGCTCTTGGAACACGCCTTTGGGGTCGGTCGTTTGCTTTGCCAGCAGCGTGTAGGCAAAATCAATCGGGTCCGCCAAGCGAATGCAGCCGTGGCTGAACGCGCGGATTTCGTTGGCAAACAGCGCCTTGGCGGGGGTGTCGTGCAAATAGATGTTATAGGGGTTGGGGAACATGAACTTCACCTTCCCCAAAGCATTGCCATCAGACGGCGGCTGCCGCAGACCGAACGGGAAGCTTGAGGCAGTATAGGCCGCAAAATTCACCGCACCACGCGGCACCACCCGACCTGCCCCGTCGATCACCTGCAAATGCCCCACCGCATTGGGGTTCTTTTGCAGCATCGGCAGGTATTCTTTCACGATGATCGACCGTGGCACGCCCCAGCTGGGGTTGACCACCATATATTCCATCTGATCGGAAAATTCGGGGCTGCGGGTGTCGGGGTCGTTTTTGCCGATCACCACGCGGGTCTGGAAGGTGACACGGCCATCATCGACGATCTGTGCAATAAAGCTGGGCTGATTGACCCACACATGACGCGTGC
>JAHEDL010000164.1 GCA_024641255.1 Pseudorhodobacter sp. | reverse complement strand
GCTGACCGGCCTCTGACAGGCGCACGCGGCGGTGTTCGCGCAAGAATAAGGCGGTGCCCATCTGATCTTCCAGACGGTTGATCGCATAGGAGACGGCGGCTTGCGTCATCCGCATTTCCCGCGCGGCGGCAGAAAAGCTTGAAAGCCGGCCCGCCGCTTCGAAAACGACAAGACTGTTGATGGACGGCAGAAGATGGCGCAGGTTTTCCATAAGCCTTGTTTATCAACTCAATGAGAATTTTCCAGCGTTACAGTGCGTTTTCCCATGCTTATGCTGGTTTCAATTTATGAAAGGCCAGACCATGCCAGACGGTGCAAAAACAAGCCAAGACAGCAAACGTCAACGCGGTGGGCGCACACAGCGCCGCGAAGCGCGGTCTGGCGAACAGGCGGTGCATCGCCCCTATATCGTGCGCGGCATTCCGACCTATGACATCTTGTCGGATGAAGCCTTGACCCGCATTGAACACACCGCAGACCGTATTCTTGCCGAGATTGGCATCGAACTGCGCGATGACGCCGAAGCGATGCGGCTTTACAAGGCCGCGGGGGCCGAAGTTTCCGACGTGAGCGCCGATGTCTGGCGGATCAAGTTTCCGCCGGGGATGGTGCGGGAAATCCTCAAAACCGCGCCTGCCGAGTTCACGCAATACGCCCGAAATCCGGCCAACAACGTGCAGATTGGCGGCAATAACGTGGTGTTTGCGCCGTCTTATGGCAGCCCGTTCGTGATGGATCTTGATCGTGGCCGTCGCTACGGCACCATCGAAGACTTTGAGAATTTCGTGAAGCTGTCGCAGGCGTCGCCGTGGCTGCACCATTCGGGCGGGACGGTTTGCGAACCCACAGATGTGCCGGTGAACAAACGCCACCTTGATATGGTCTATGCCCATATCCGTTATTCCGACCGGGCATTCCTTGGGTCCATCACTGCGGCGGATCGGGCCGCGGATTCGGTTGAAATGGCGCGGATCTTGTTTGGCGCGGATTTTGTTGACCAGAACTGCGTGGTGATGGGCAACTTCAACACCACGTCGCCTTTGGTGCTGGATGGGGTCACCACATCTGGCATTCGCGCCTATGCGGCGGCCAATCAGGGGTCGATTCACCTGCCGTTCCTGTTGGGCGGGGCAGTGGCGCCGCTGACGACGGCGGGGATGGTGGCGCAGGGGTTGGCAGAGTCTATGTCATCTTGCGCGCTGGCGCAGTTGGTGCGGCCCGGTGCGCCGACGATCCTTGCATCGTTCTTCTCTTCGATGTCGTTGCGGTCTGGTTCACCGACATTTGGCACCCCGGAACCGGCGATAGGGTCGCTGGCAATGGGGCAGTTGGCACGGCGGCTGAACATGCCGCTGCGCTGCGCGGGCAATTTCAGCACCTCGAAACTGCCTGACGGGCAGGCGATGCAGCAAAGCATGATGTCGATGATGTCGGCGGTGCAGGGTGGGGCCAACTATGTGCTGCACTCGGCCGGGTTCCTTGATGGCCTGCTGTCGATGTCTTACGAAAAGCATGTGATGGATACCGACATGTGCGGCGCGTTGCACGCCTATCTGGACGGCATGAAAACCGACGACGATTCCTTGGGCTTTGATGCTTTGGCCGAACTTGGGCCGGGTCAGCACCTGTTCAGCACCCAGCACACCCTGCGCCATTACGAAACCGCCTATTGGGATTCCGGGTTGGATGACAACCAGCCATGGGAAAGCTGGGACGAGCAAGGTGGGCTGGATAGCGCCAAACGCGCCAATGCACGCTGGAAGAAAACCCTGGCGGAATTCCAAGCGCCGCCGCTGGACCAAGGCATTGATGAGGCGCTGAAAGACTTCATGGCGCGGCGCAAGGATGCGGTTCAGGATATGTGGTACTAAGCGGCCCCGAAACCCGCGTGCAGAAAATGCCCGGGCGGATGGCCGCCCGGTTGATCGGAAAGATTATATCCGTTTCTTTGATTATCTTGCGCTCCTTGGCGGTAAGGTCTGCGCAGGGTTTCGCCGCAAATCGTTAATGCTTGGGATGCAACGCAAGACGGTGTTGGTGCGTGTCAAACCTGTGACCGACTATTACGAGAAGCTTCGCGTTACGGTGGATGGCGCGCGTTGAGCTGGCGAACGGGATTGTGCCGCTGCCGCCCGTTGACAAGATCGCGGCAGAACAGTTGGCGGGGTTTCCGCAATTGCATGAAAGCTTGCCCGCCGATCTTTTTGCGCTTCTTGGCCCGAAAGGTTGGATTGCGGGGCGCAAGAGCGCGACTTGCTCGGTTAAGCCTAACCCAACGGCAATTCGGTGGTCGATTTGGTTTGTCGCAACACGAAGCTTGTCGAGGTGGTGCGCACGATGCCCAGCGACAGCAGGTGGCGCATCAGGAAATCTTCCAGATCTTCGGCGTCGCGGGCGACCACCTTGATCAGATAATCAAAGCCACCGGTGACTCTGGCACATTCCAGAATCTGCGGGTGGTCGCGCACAAAGGTGTCAAACCGCGCAACGGTTGGCTCGGTGTGGTCGGTCAACGAAATCTGGATATAGGCCAGAACCGTCAGCCCCAGCCGATGCCGATCCAACAGGGCGACATGCCCGGTGATAACCCCCAGATCCTCTAGCCGCTTGATCCGCCGCCACGCTGGCGACGAAGACAGGCCAGACGCTTCGGCCAATTCTTGTGTCGATGCGCGGGCATTGGTCTGCAGTGCGTGCAACAGGCGGCGATCAGACTCGGTTAGCTCTATTTCAGGCATAATTTACCAAAATTGGCCGGGTTTCTGAAATCAGGTTTCCACATGCTGGCAATCTGTAGGCAGTTAGGCAAGATTTTTCGCAGCGTCTAGGCAAGAATTACCTTCTTCCTTGTCGGAGAACGACGATGCCAAAGACCTCTAGCTACACCGCCATGCTTCCCGATTCATCCGGGCGCGTGCCCTATACCGCAGAGGACGACGCGGTCTGGCGCGACTTGATGGCGCTACAACTGCCGTCGGTTCAGGCCAGAATGGCCACGCCCTATCTGGATGGCCTGCGACGCTTGGATCTGCCCACCGACCGCGTGGCGCAATGCAACGAGGTTTCCGCCCGTCTGACCAAAGCAACCGGCTGGCGGGTAGAGCCGGTGCCAGCGCTGATCCCGTTCGGCCGTTTCTTTGGGCTTTTGGCGCAGCGTGCTTTTCCTGCCGCTTCCTTCATCCGCCGCCGTGAAGATTTCGATTATATCGAAGAGCCTGATATTTTTCACGAAATCTTCGGCCATACGCCGCTGCTTACCGATCCGCGCTTTGCTGCTTTCAGTCAGGCGATCGGTCAGGCGGGCCATAGGGCCGACAAGGCAGACCACGCGTGGCTGATAAGGCTTTACTGGTTCACCATCGAATTTGGCCTGACCCAAGAGGCGGGCAAGATGAAGGGGTTGGGGTCGGGCCTTGCCTCTTCGATTTCGGAACTGGAATGGGCGACCTCGGGTCGGCCGGAACTGCGCCGTTTTGACGTGATCGACATTCTGCGCACCCCTTACCGCATTGATATCTTACAGCCGGTTTATTTCGTCATCGAAGATTTGGCAGACCTTTTTGCCGCGGCCGGGCGTGACCTTCTGGCTGATGTTGCGCAGGCGCGGGCGCTTGGGCTGCATCCGCCGAAATACCCGCCAAAGGTTGCGTGAATGACGATCTGCGATCTTGCAGCCCGCGATGGTGCCCTGTGTTTGGCGGATGGTGCGAGGTGGCCTTTGCCAACCACGAATTGGGCAGGTTGGCGGAGAGTGACTTTATCTGCGCCTCCCGATTGGAGGCAGCCGTAAGGGGAAGCAATAAAGCCGACACTTTCTTGTCGTAAATTCACTGGACAATTATGTCCAGTGAATCGAAGATCATGGAACCAAGATGGGGGATTCCATGAAAGCGCAGTATCGGGCGGTGGTGATCGGTGGCGGGGTGGTCGGGGCATCGGTGCTGTACCATCTGGCGAAATTCGGCTGGACCGATGTAGCGTTGATTGAGCGGGCGGAACTGACCGCGGGTTCGACATGGCACGCAGCGGCAGGCTTTCACGCGCTGAACGCCGATCCAAACATTGCGGCGCTGCAAGATTACACCATCCGGCTTTACCCTGAAATCGAGGCCGAAAGCGGCCAGTCGTGCGGCTTGCACCTGACCGGTGGCGTCACCTTTGCCAGCAACCCCGACCGCTGGGAGTGGTTGCAATCGGCTTGGGCGGTGTTTCAGGCCATCGGGATCGAAACCTCGCGGCTTGTGACGCCGGACGAGATTGCGGCGATGAACCCTTTGCTGGACATGACTGGCATCAAGGGCGGCTTGCATGACGTGGCCGAAGGCTATCTGGACCCGAACGGCACCACCCATGCCTATGCCAAGGCGGCGCAAAAGCGCGGCGCGGAGGTGATCTTGCGCAACCGCGTGTTGGCGATCACCCCGCGCGCCACGTGCGGTTTTGACATCGACACCGAACAGGGCCGCATCTTTGCCGAGCATGTGGTTAACGCGGGCGGGCTTTGGGCAAAGCAGGTGGGACGGATGGTCGGGCTTGATCTGCCGGTGACGCCGATGGAGCATCATTATCTGGTCACCGAAACCATCCCCGAGGTAGCGGCGCTGTCGCATGAGTTGCCCGTGACAGTCGATCTGGATGGGTTTTCTTATGCGCGGCAAGAGGCGAAGGGCTATCTGCTGGGCGTCTACGAACAAAACCCGCGTCACTGGCAGATGGACGGTGCACCTTGGGATTACGGGATGGAACTGATCCCCGAGGATGTTGATCGCATCGCGCCGGAACTTGAGGTGGCCTTTGCCCGCTATCCGGCGCTGGCCAAGACCGGCATCAAGCGCTGGATCAACGGCGCTTTCACTTTTACGCCCGATGGCAACCCGCTGGTCGGGCCGGTGGGTCCGCGCGGCTATTGGGTCGCCTGTGGCGTGATGGCGGGGTTCAGCCAAGGCGGCGGCGTGGGTAAGGCGCTGGCTGAATGGATGATTCACGGCGCGACGGAGCAGGACGTTTATGGCATGGACGTCGCGCGCTATGGCGCCTTCCATTCGAACCGCGAATATCTGCGCGCGACCACGGGGCAGTTTTATTCCCGCCGTTTCGTGATGACCTTCCCGAATGAACAACTGCCCGCCGCGCGCCCGCTGAAAACCACGCCCGCCCATGCCGAGATGACAGAAGCAGGCTGCCGCTGGGGCGTGTCTTGGGGGCTGGAGGTGCCACTGTATTTCGCGCCGTCGAAGGATTTCGCAGAACCCGGCACCCTGAAACGCTCAACCGCCTTTCCGGTGATCGGGGCTGAGGCGCTGGCCGTGCGCGATGCCGCCGGTTTGCTCGATATCTCGGGCTTTGCGAGGTATGAGGTGTCGGGGCCGCAGGCGGCGGCGTGGCTGGATACGCTTCTGGCCTGCAAATTGCCCGCCGCTGGCCGCGCGCGGATTGCGCCGATGCTGGCCGAGGATGGCCGGCTGAAGGGCGATCTGACCGTGTTCAACTGGGGTGATGGGCGCTATTGGCTGATGGGGTCGTATTACCTTCGCAGCTTCCATCTGCGCTGGTTCGCCGATCATGCGCTGGCGGGTGCTGTGGTGAGCGATCTTTCGGATGATTGGCTTGGTTTCTCGGTTCAAGGTCCGAACGCCCGCGCGGTGATCGAAACACTGACCGGTCCGCTGTCGCTGCCGATGATGGGCTGCACCGAGGTGGATGTGGGCCTGAACCGCGCCCGCATTGCCCGGCTGTCGCTGTCGGGCGAGTTGGCCTATGAAATCAACGTCCCCGCCGCCTATCATGCCAGCCTGCGCCGTCAGTTGCTTCAGGCGGGCGCTGGGTTTGGCCTGCGCGAAATCGGCTTTGCTGCGATGTTATCGCTGCGGCTTGAAAAATCCATTGGCATCTGGAATGCCGAATATGGGCAGGGCTATACCCCCGCGATGACTGGCCTTGATCGTTGGGTTGCCGACAAACCCGCCTTTATTGGCCGCGACGCTTTCCTTGCCGCGCCGCCCCCTGCGCGCAAGCTGGTGATGTTGCAGATTGATGCCGACGGGGCTGATGCATCGGGGTTTGAACCGGCCTGGCACAACGGGCAGAAGGTGGGCTTTACCACATCGGGCGGCTATGGTCACCGGGTCGGGGCCAGCCTTGCGCTTGCTCAGGTTCGCGCCGATCTGGCCGAAGTTGGCACGGCACTAACCGTCCATGTGGTTGGCCGAGAACGGGGGGCTACGGTGATCCCGCTGTCGCCCTATGATTCCAAAGGTGAAAGGATGCGCGCATGACCGAACCTTCCCGCCGCCGCCGCGACCGTAGCCCCGCGCCATCCCGCGCCGGTTACAGCCAGCTGCGCCACCCCTTTGCCCCGCAAGGCGCGTTTTCTGACGATGAAATCGCCAACATGCACGACACCGCCCTGAAGGTGTTGGAAAATCTGGGCATCCGCATCTTGCTGCCCGAAGCGCGCGATATCCTGCGGGCAGGCGGGGCTTTGGTGGATGATGACAGCCAGATGGTCCGCATCGGGCGGGATATGGTGGCGGCCGCGCTTGCCACCGCGCCGCGGTCGATCCGCCTGCGCGCGGCCGACCCGGCGCATGAGCAGGATTTTGCGGCGGGTTCGTTGCTGTTCATGGCAGGCTCTGGCTGCCCGAATGTCACCGACCGCAGCCGTGGCCGCCGCCCGGGATCGCGCGAAAGTTTCGTTGAAACCCTGCGTCTGCAACAAAGCTTCGATGTGATCCACATGCACGGGCCAAGTGCTGAACCGCAGGATGTGCCGATCCACCTGCGCCATTACGCCCTGATGGAAGAGCAACTGACCAACTGCACCAAGCCGCTGTTCGTCTATGCGCGTGGGCGCGGGCAGGTCGAGGAATCCTTCGAGATGATCCGTCTGGCGCATGGGCTGGACGAGGCGGGGTTCCAAAACGGCGTCTGGGCGACGACGGTGATCAACTCGAACTCGCCGCGTCAGCTGGATGTGCCGATGGCGCGCGGGATTATAGACTTTGCCCGCGCGGGGCAGTTGACACTGATCACGCCGTTTTGCCTTGCGGGGGCGATGGCGCCGATCACGGTGGCAGGTGCGTTGGTGCTGCAACACGCCGAGGCGCTGGCAGGGATCACCTTGGCGCAACTGGCCCGCGCCGGTGCGCCGGTGGCCTATGGCGGGTTTTCGTCGAACGTCGATATGAAGTCTGGCTCGCCCGCCTTCGGCACGCCCGAACATATCCGCGCAAACCTTGGTTCAGGCCAGTTGGCGCGGTTTATCGGCCTGCCGTGGCGGTCGGCGACGGGGGCGGCGTCGAATGCGCCGGACGCCCAAGGTGCCACCGAAACCGTCAACGCGCTGTGGGCGGCAATGCTGGCGCAGGCGACGGTGACGGTTCATGCGGCTGGCTGGCTGGAGGGCGGTCTGTCCTTTGGCTATGAAAAGTTCATCATTGATGTCGAGGCCTTGCAAACCTTGGCCGAGCTTTGCCGCCCCGCCGCCGCCGATACCGCAGCCCTTGCCTATGACGCGATTGCCGAAGTCGCCCCCGGTGGGCATTTCTTTGCCGCCCAGCACACGATGGAACGCTATCAAACCGCCTTTTACGCGCCTTTGGTGGCCGATCTGTCAAACCACGGGCTTTGGGTGGAACAAGGCGCGCAAACCGCCGACCAACGCGCCACCGCGATCTGGCAGCGGGTTTTGCGCGATTTCACCCCGCCTGCCGCCTGTGCGGGCATCCAAGACCGGCTTGCCCCCTTCGTTGCGGATCGGCAAAAGGCCGGAGGCACCCCGCCCGAGGATTGACCATTGGAAACCCCTATCAGCACTACCCGCGAAGACTGGATCAACGCCGCGCTGCAAATCCTGGTTGATCAGGGCGCAGGCGAGGTGAAAATCCTGACCCTTGCGCAAAAACTGGGCTGTTCGCGGTCGAATTTCTACTGGTTTTTCAAAGATCGAGAGGCGTTGCTGTCCGACCTGCTGGCTTGCTGGCAGGCCAAGAACACCGCCGCTATCGTCACCCGCGCGGGGTTTCCGGCGAAGCGGATTTCGCAAGGCGTGCTGAACATCTTCGATTGTTGGGCCAATCCCGACCTGTTCGATGCCCGGCTGGATTTTGCCGTGCGAGAATGGGCGCGCCGCTCTGCCGATGTTGCCGCTGAAGTGCGCCGTGCTGATGCAGAGCGCCTTGACGCCGTGACGGCGCTGTTTGCCAAGTTCGGTGCAAGCCCGGCGCAGGCCATCGTGCGGGCGCGCACGCTTTATTTCATGCAGATCGGCTATTACGCGCTGGAAATCCGCGAGACGCTGGCCGACCGCTTGGCACTTTTGCCCGATTATATCCTGGCCTTTTGCGGCGAAGCCCCGCAACAGGCTGACATTGCCGCATTTATCGCCCGAAACCCGGAGTGACCTGCAGTCCGCGCCTTTTAGCTTAGCGCAGTTTGCCGCGTGCGACGATGGGCCAAAGGCCAGCGCATTTTCCGTCTTTCAGCACATGCACCGCGTCGAACATGTTGGTGACCACGCAGGCGTGGTTGGGCACGATGCGCAGCTTGTCGCCAACGGCAAGCGCGACTGGCTGCGGGCTGATCAAGCGGCCATGTTCCTCTGACAACTGGTCAATCACGATATCGGGGCGGCCCAGCACATGGCCGTAGCCGCTCAGCCCAAGCAAATCGGACGTCAGGGCCTTGCTGCCGGCATCAATAATGGCGCGATTGGCAGAGGGCACCGATACCACCGTGGCCAACACCGTCAGGGCGCAATCGCGCCAATCGCAGACACCCCGCGCCACGAGCGAGCGGTCGTTATAAACATAAGTGCCGGGGCGATATTCGCTGGCCACCGGGGCCTGGCCCGCTTGCATCATTGACGGCGTGCCGCCCGAGGAAACCACTTTGACCGCAAGCCCGTTGGCTTCGATCAGCGCCTTGGCTTTGGTCATAAATGCCTGCACCTGCGTCGCACCATTGACCGGCGGGTAGGTCATCAGGCCTTCAAACTGCAGGCCGGGCGCATCTGCGATTTGTCGCGCCAAGGTGGCGGCGGCTTCGGGCGTTGCCACGCCACAGCGATCTGCGCCAGTGTTGCATTCCACCAGAACCCGAAGTGGTGCTGGCTGGGTCGCAAATGCCGCTGACAGCCCAGCAACAACGGCGGAGCTATCGGCAACCACAGTTAGGCGAACCTTGCGCGCAAGGTCTTGTAAGTGCGCTAATTTTTTGGTGCCAACAATGTTGTAGGTAATCAACACATCCGTCAGCCGCGGGTCTGCCGCAACCATTGCTTCGGCTTCTGATGTTTTCTGACAGGTGATGCCAATCGCCCCGGCGGCAAGCTGCAACGCGGCGATCTGCGGCAGCTTGTGGGTTTTGATATGCGGGCGCACGGCCATGCCGATCTGGTTGGCGTAGCTTTGAAAGCGGGTGATGTTGCGGCTGGCGACATCAAGATCAAGCAACACCGCCGGGGTATCTATATTTGCAATTTCGTCAGAAATCATTGGCATCCGCAGGCTTCCACTTTTTGATGCAACGGGCGCGAGGCTTTGCTTTTTGGCGCATAGCGTTATGCCGCCGCCGATTATTGACGAATCTTTGCGGTGCATGGCCTTTGGCGTCAATCGCGATCCGCAGGTGTGGCGCGGCTTATGCGCCGTCTGCATGACGGGCGGTGTTTTCGCACATAGGGGGCAGGTTTATGGCAAACAAAGCGTCGGGCCCCCGTTCACCTTGGCCGCATGTGCCGGGTATAACGCAAACCGGCTGCAGATCGTAAGTGACAAGTCATGCGCCACTTTGCATCATGCTGCTGCCTAAACCGGATTAACTGGCGAAAATTTTAAAGGAGCCAGACTGGATGGAAAGCCGATGGCTTGAAGATTTCCTAAGCCTTGTCGACACCCGAAACTTTTCGCGGTCCGCGCAAGTGCGTTACACAACCCAGCCCGCCTTTAGCCGCCGGATCAAAAGTCTGGAGGAGTGGGTGGGGGCGCAATTGTTCAATCGCGCGACGCAGCCGATCACGCTGACACTTTCGGGCGAACGGTTTCGTCCAGTGGCCGAGGATGTGTTGCGGCGGTTGTATCAGGGGCGCGAAGAAGCGCGGCGGATTGGCGATGTTTCGGCCAAAACCATCCGCTTTGCGGCGACGCACAGTTTGTCGCTGAACTTCTTTCCAAGTTGGCTGCGGTCGCTGGAACTGCGCAGCCACAGCTTCAACACCCGACTGGATACCAGCCAATTCCACGATTGCATCCATCTGCTGCAACGGGGCGATTGCGATTTTCTGATCAGCTACACGCATCCAGATATTCCGATGCATCTGCCTTATGAACATTTCACCTCAAAGCTGGTGCTGCGGGATACTTTGGTGCCGGTGACATTGCCCGACAGCGCAGGCCAACCCGTCGATCAGCTGCCGGGCACCGAAGATGATCCGGTGCATTACCTTGCCTATAGCGAAAGCTCTGCGATTGGGCGGGTGGTGGATCAGATGATCAACACCACGCCAGAACCCTTGCACCTGCGCCGGGTTTTTGTGTCGCATATGGCGGCGGTGCTGAAAGCCATGAGCTCGGAAGGCAGGGGTACCGCCTGGTTGCCGAAAAGCCATCTGACCAAAGAGTTCAGCGAAGGCACCTTGGTACCTGCCGGTGATGAACGCTGGCATATTCCGGTCGAAGTGCGGCTGATCCGTTCGCGTGATCCGCTGCCCGATGTTTCGGAAGAGCTATGGGCCTTGCTGCCCGTAGAGGAAGACACCGACTGGGGCTGATGCCGCTGGCGCATCGGGGCAGGCGCAAGCTGCATTGGTCGCGGCAAGCGGGGCTGGGTAGTTTGGCAGTTGGCCGTGCCGCTGCGCGGGCCTTCCCCTTGCACGGAGCTTGCCATGTTATCGCTTTCCACGCTGGAAACCCCCTGTCTGGTTTTGGACCGCAGCCGGTTGATCCAGAATGCAGACCGCATGACTGCCCGGTTTCGTGACAGTGGGGTCAAGCTGCGTCCGCACACGAAAACGTCGAAATCCATTGATGTGGCGCGCATCGCTTTGGCGGGGAATTTTGGCGGGATTACCGTTTCGACGCTGAAAGAGGCCGAATATTTCGCGGATCACGGCGTTGATGACATCACCTATGCCGTCAGCGTTGTGCCGGAAAAGATGCCAAGGATCGCGGCGCTGTTGAAACGCGGGGTGAAGCTTGGCGTGATCACCGACCAAATCGGGGTTGCACAAGAGCTTAGCCGACGCGCGGTGGCCGAAGCGGTTTGTGTTGATGTGCTGATCGAACTGGATTCGGGCGAACGCCGGGCGGGTTTGCTGGCGGGAGACGGTTCTGTGGTGACGTTGGGGCGGGCGCTGCACGACTTGCCGGGGTTACGGCTGGGGGGTGTGCTGACCCATGCGGGCAATTCCTATCAGTGCCGCAGCCTTGCCGACATACGGCAGGTTGCCGAAGAAGAACGGCTTGCGGCCGTTACCGCGGCGGCGCAATTGCGCGCGGCGGGCTTGCCTTGTCCGGTTGTCAGCGTTGGGTCGACGCCCACCGCGACGCATGGTCTGTCATGGCAAGGCCTGACCGAAATGCGCTGCGGCGTTTACATGTTTGGCGATGTGTTCCAATCGGAAATCGGGTCGCATGGTTTAGAGGATATTGCGGTTTCGGTGCTGGCCACGGTGATCGGGCATCGGCCTGAAATGAACTGTGCGCTGATTGATGCCGGTGCCTTGGCGCTGTCGAAAGATCGCAGCACCGCCGCCCCCGGTTTGCCCGAAGATATTGGTTTTGGCATGGTGATGTCGCAAGACTGCCGCCGCCGCATTGGGTCTGTGCGGGTTGGGCATGTGTATCAAGAACATGGGATGCTGACCGCCGACGGGCCGTTTCCGTTTGACGCGCTGCCCATCGGATCGCGGGTGCGGGTGCTGCCGAACCATGTCTGCATGACCGCCGCGATGTATGATGCCTACCGCGTGGTCGAGGCAAGCGCAGGCCCGGTGACTGATCTGTGGCCGCGCATTAATGGCTGGTGACAGCCACCGCTTCTGACGCAAAAGGCCGGGCAAGTTGCCCGGCCTTTTGCTTTTTTGGGTGCAGTGCTTACAGCCGCACGCCGCTTTCGGCATCAAACAGATGGATCTTGTCGGCAGGCACATCCAGACGGATGGTCTGACCGGGCTTGAAGTCGTGCCGTTCGGTGAAAATGGCACAGACTGGCGTGCCCGCCAGCCGCGAAAACACCTGAATGTTTGCGCCGGTCGGTTCGACAACCTCGACCTTCACCGCGACGCCGGCATCGCCGGTGGCAAGCGTCCAATGTTCGGGTCTTGCGCCGAATACCACTTTTTGCCCGATGCTGCCCGACGCCATATCTGGCACCGGCAAGCGCGTGCCATCGGGCAGTTCGACAAAGGTCTGCCCCGCCGCTGCCCCCAACACGCCGCGAATGACGTTCATCGAGGGTGACCCGATGAAATCGGCAACGAACAGGTTGGCGGGGGTGTCGTAAAGCTGCAGCGGCGTGCCGATCTGTTCAATGCGCCCCGCATTCATCACCACGATACGGTCGGCCATCGTCATGGCTTCGATCTGGTCATGCGTGACATAAACCGAGGTGGTCTTAAGCCGTTGGTGCAGCGCCTTGATTTCGGTGCGCATCACCACCCGCAGTTTGGCGTCAAGGTTGGACAGCGGTTCGTCGAACAAGAACACCTCGGCATCGCGCACCAGCGCGCGGCCCATCGCCACCCGCTGCCGTTGCCCGCCAGACAACTGCCGGGGAGAGCGTTCTAGAAACTTGCCAAGGTTCAGGATTTCGGCGGCATCGCGCACTTTGCGGTCGATCACATCTTTGGCCAAGTGCCGCAAACGCAGGCTGAAGCTCATGTTTTCATAGACCGACATATGCGGATAAAGCGCGTAGTTCTGGAACACCATGGCGATGTCGCGCGATTTTGGCGGCACATCGTTGATGATCCGTTCGCCGATCAGAATATCGCCCGACGAAACGGTTTCCAGCCCGGCGATCATGCGCAGCAAGGTGGATTTGCCGCAGCCTGATGGCCCGACCAATACCACAAATTCCTGATCGCGGATTTCAAGGTCGATCCCATGCAGAACCGACAAGGCCCCGTATCTTTTCTTGACCCCACGGATGGTGACTGAGGACATCTTTTAATTCCTATCGGTAAGTCTGGTCATTTCACCGCCCCAAGCGCCATGCCCCGGATAAGGTAGCGTTGCAGCCAGGAGAACACGATCGCAACTGGCACGGTGGCCAGCACCGTTCCCGCCATCACATGGTGCCATTCCACCTGATAGCGCCCGGCAACCTGCGAGTAGATCTGCACGGGAAGGGTAAAATCTTCGGCCGACCGCATCATCGTCAGCGCCAGCACGAATTCGTTCCAACTGTTGATGAAGGTGAAGATCGCCGTCACCACGATGGCCGGAACCGCCAGCGGCAAGAAGATGCGGATCAGGCTGGTCAGGTGGCTGGCGCCATCCATCCAAGCGGCTTCTTCCAGATCACGCGGGATCGAGTTGAAGTAGCTTTGTAGCATCCAGATGGTGAAGGCCATGTTGAAGGCGGCATAGGTGATCACCAGCGAGTTCAGGTCATTGACCAACCCCAGTGTCATCATCAGCCGGAACAGCCCCAGCACCAGCACGATGGGTGACATCATCTGCGTCATCAGCAGGAAGTTCTTGTAAAGCCCTTTGCCGACAAAACGGTAGCGCGACATTGCATAGGCCGCCGGGATTGACAGCACTAGCGCCGCACCCGTGGCAGTGATGCTGACGTAAAGGCTGTTCAGAAGTGCGCCGCCGAAGTTGGTCTTCACCCACATCTCGGCGAAGTTTTCCCACCGAAATTCGCTGAACCCCCAGGTTGGCGGATAGACGAACAATTCGTCGCGCGGGCGCACGGCGGTGACAAACATCACCGCGAAGGGGAACAAAATCACGATCACCAGCGGCGCAAGGATGATCCAGTAAAGGATGCTGCGTTTGGTTTTACTCATCATCGCTTTTCACCTCTTCTTCCGGGGTGGCGTCGGCTTCGTTCCTGCTGAGCAGCACGACATAAAGCAGGGTAAACACCAGCAGCACGCCAAACATGATCAGCGATATGGCCGAGGCTTTACCCAATTGGCCAAAGCGGAAAGCCAGTTTGTAAAGGTAGGTCACCAGAATATCGGTGCCATTTGCCGGCCCGCCTTCGG
>JAHEDL010000506.1 GCA_024641255.1 Pseudorhodobacter sp. | reverse complement strand
CAGGCTTTGGTGGCCAATCGCTTCGGGGAAGAGTTCTGAGGCGCGACGGGGAAGGCTTAGGCTTCGTGACAGATACGCCACAGACAAACCGTGCCGCGCAAGTCGCTGGCAGTGACCGCAAGTATGATATGCGGCGGCTTTCCTATGCCGGCACCTTTTCGAATCCGTTCAAGGCGGGCACCATTCGGGCAATTGAATGGACGACGGCGAAGGTAACTTTGCTGCGTCTGATCCGGGATTTTGAACGCTCTGGCGCGCCGTTCGGGTCGCCGTTCTGGCCCAAGGCCATCAAGCAAATGGGGATCAGGATTGATACCCCCGACGAAGAAATCGCGCTGATCCCGAAAACCGGCCCGCTTGTTGTGGTGGCGAACCACCCGCATGGTCTGGTTGACGGTATGATCATGGCCGAATTAGTTAACCGGGTGCGGTCCGATTTCAAAATTCTGACGCGGTCGTTGCTGACGGGCATTCCCGAGGTTGAGCAATTCATGATCCCGGTGCCGTTCCCGCACGAGGATAATGCGCGCGAACTGGGTCTGGAAATGCGCAATCAGACCATGGCGCATTTGAAGGCGGGCGGGGTTATCATTCTGTTTCCGGCCGGAAAAGTTGCGATGTCGGAAGGGTTCTTTGGCCCCGCGGTCGAATCTGAATGGAACGTCTTCACCCATAAGATGATCCAACGTTCGGGCGCGACGATTCTGCCGATGCATTTTACCGGGCAGAATTCGCGGGCGTTTCTGATTGCCAACAAGCTGTCGGATACGCTGCGGCAGGGGCTTTTGCTGTACGAAATCAAGCGCGCGCTGTTCAAGCCGCAGCGCCCGTTCATTGGCGCGCCGATTCCTGCGTCTGAACTGTCAAACTGGGATGGCAATCCGCGCGGCTTCTTGGCGTGGTTGCGGCAACACACGCTGGATTTGGGGCGCTAAGCTCCGCCGCGACAGTTGCCGCCTAGCGCGTCGGCACCGGCACTTCGCCACGATAATCATAGAACCCACGTTGGGTCTTGCGGCCAAGCCAGCCTGCTTCGACATATTTGGTCAGCAGCGGGCAGGGGCGATATTTGGTGTCTGCAAGGCCTTCGTGCAGCACGTTCATGATCGCAAGGCAGGTGTCCAGCCCGATGAAATCTGCCAATTCCAGCGGGCCCATCGGATGATTTGCCCCCAGCTTCAGCGATTCGTCGATGGATTTCACCGACCCGACGCCTTCGTACAGCGTATAGACCGCTTCGTTGATCATCGGCATCAGGATGCGGTTGACGATAAAAGCCGGAAAGTCTTCGGCGCTGGCGGCGGTTTTGCCAAGGCGGCCCACCACGGCAAGCAGGGTGTCATAGGTCGGCTTGTCGGTGGCAATGCCGCGAATCAATTCAACCAGTTGCATCACCGGCACCGGGTTCATGAAGTGGAAACCCATGAACTTTTCAGGCCGGTCGGTGCGCGACGCCAAGCGGGTGATCGAAATCGAAGAGGTGTTCGAGGTAAGAATCGTCTGCGGCCCCAGATGCGGCAACAGCCCGTCAAAAATAGCATTCTTGATGGCTTCTTTTTCGGTCGCAGCTTCGATGATCAGGTCCAGCGGGCCAAGATCGGCCAAGGTGATCGTGGTGCTGATCCGCGCCATTGCGGCGGCCTTGTCGTCGGCGGAAACCTTGCCGCGCGACACTTGGCGTTCCATGTTCTTGTCGATGGTGGCAATGGCTTTGCCCAGCATATCGGGGTTCACATCGTTCAAAAGCACGTCATAGCCAGCAAGGGCAAAGACATGCGCGATGCCATTTCCCATCTGACCCGCCCCAACAATGCCAACCGACCGGATATCCATACCAAGCGTCCCTTTGTTGCTGTGCGGCACCTTAGGCAGGGCGCGGGGGCGACGCAAGCCTGCGAGATTCCGTAAGGATTTATGGAAAATCCGCACTTTAGCCTTTTGGAAACACGATTCGTCCAAACTCGGTCTTGGGTGTTAAGACGAACTGGGTGGGTAGAATGGCCTATGTGTTTCCCGGCGAGGGGTCGCTGGAGTATTTTCCATGCCATTATGGCAGCTCGCGGATTCTGTTCCGCGGGCCAAAGCGTGATATCGGCCGGGCCTATGTTGCCGTCATTGGCGGAACAGAGGCCTATGGCAAATTTGTGCCAAGGCCATTTCCCGATGTGATCGAGCAGGATCTTGGCCTGCCGGTGGTTAATTTGGGCTGTATGAATGCAGGCCCGGATGTGTTTTTGAACGAAACCGCGGTGACGCAAATTGCGGCTGATGCTTGCGTCACGGTTGTGCAGTTGCTGGGCGCGCAAAACCTGTCGAACCGCTATTACGCTGTGCATCCGCGCCGCAATGATCGGTTCTTGGGGGCGACGCCGCTGTTGCGCGGCATTTTCCCGCGGGTCGACTTTACCGAGTTCAACTTTACTCGCCACATGCTGATGAGCCTGCAACGCGCCTCGGCTGATCGGTTCGAGGTGGTGGCAGAAGAATTGCGGGCGGCCTGGGTGTCGCGGATGAAACTGCTGCTGTCGCGGCTTACCGGGCGCACAGTGCTGCTGTGGATGTCTGATGCGCCGCCACCTTCACCAACTCGGCGTGCCGATCTGGGGCAAAATCCGATGCTGGTCGATAGCGAAATGGTCGCGACGCTGCGCGGGCAGGCCGCCGATTATCTCGAAGCGGTGATCAGCCAGCAGGCGCTGTGTGAAGGCGTGGAAGGCATGGCCTTTGCGCCGATGGAAGCGCCCGCTGCCGCCGGGGTGTTGGGGCCAGCCGCGCACCGCGAAGTGGCAGCACAGCTAGCGCCGGTGATTGAACGGCTGTTGAAATGAAAAAGGGCGCC
>JAHEDL010000497.1 GCA_024641255.1 Pseudorhodobacter sp. | reverse complement strand
GTGGCCATCGGCAGGCTGACCGAACAAAAGGGCTTCCCGCTTTTGATCGAAACCATGGCCATCGCCGCCAAACGCCACCCCGGCCTGCGGTTGACCATCTGCGGTGACGGCGAATTGCGCAACCTGATCGATGCCGAAATCGCCCGCCACGGCATCGCCGACCGCATCCACATTGCGGGCTGGATCGACGAAACCGGCGTGCGCGCCGCCATTGCCGCCGCCCATGCGTTGATCTTGCCGTCGCTGGCCGAAGGCCTGCCGATGGTGGTGATCGAAGCCATGGCCTGCGGGCGTCCGGTGATTTCCACCGCGATCAATGGCGTGCCCGAACTGCTCACCGCCACCGAAGGCTGGCTGGTGCCCGCAGGCGACCCCGCCGCACTTGCCGATGCCATCGACCTGCTATCGCAAACGCCAAACGCGGTGTTGGCGCAAATGGGCCAATCCGCCCGCGCCCGCGCGCTGTCCCGCCACGACGGCGATATCGAAGCCGCCAAACTCGCCGCCCTTTTCGGCGAATACTCGAGGTAGCCATGGACATCGCGATTGTCTGCGCCAGCCACAATGACGAAATTCTACAGGCCAACCTGCTGCGCTCACCTGTCATCGCCGAAGCCCGCGCGCCACTGCATCTGGAACGCGGCGCGGCCACCGCCGCCATCGCCTATAACCGCGCGCTGGATGCCACCAGCGCCGAAATCGTGGTGTTCGCGCATCACGATGTCTACCTGCCACGTGGCTGGGAAACCCTGCTGCAAACCCGCCTTGCTGCGGTTGCAGAACACGATGCCAACTGGGCGCTGTTTGGCCCCTTCGGCGTCGGGCTTGATGCCTCGCACATCGGCCCGGTGTGGTCATCCTCCATTGGCCTGATCGTCGGGCGTGTGCCCACCGCCCCCACCACAGTGCAATCCTTCGACGAAATGGTGATCGTCCTGCGCCGCAGCTCGGGCCTGCGCTTTGACGAAACCCTGCCCGGCTGGCACATGTATGGCACCGACATCGTCACTCAGGCCCGCAGCCGCGGCCTGCACGCCTATGCCGGCGCCCTGCCCACCATCCACAACGATCGCTACCACGAAGCCCTGCGCGAAGATTTCGTCGAATGTTATCAAGCCATGCGCGCCAAATGGCGCGATCAGCTGCCCCTGCGCACGCCGATCATCAAAATCTCAAAGTCCGGCCTGCATCTTTATAAAAACCGCTGGGCCGATTACAGCTCTGCCGATTTTCGCGCCAACATGTCGGTCGGCATCGCCCACCCGCCCGAATACCTTGCCGCGCTGTGCGGCTGGGCAGACCTGACCGCCTCTGCCTGACCCTGCGCTTTCACATTGGCCCAAATATCCCCGCCGGAGGCTCTTGTCAGCGTCGCAAACGCCTCCGGCGGGAGTATTTCAGAAAGAGCAAGCCAAAGCCGCCCGCCCCCTTACAGCATTTCGCGCAACTTGGCCGCCACCGCATCGGCCAACTTTGCATGCGCGGCTTCGTCAAAATGCACCCCGTCCAGCGGGCTGACCGAAATCACTGGCCCGGCATCCAGATAGTCAATGCCGCGCGCCGCGGCCAAAGCCTGATACAGCGGCGGCAAAGCCCGCGACCGCGCCGCGCCACCATAAAATTCGTCTTTGATCGGCCCAACTTCGACCACAGGCGTCGGGCACACCAGCAAGATCTTGAACCCGCCGTGCCGCTCTTGCATCACCCGATGCTGCGCGATGTCCAAAAGCCCGGCAATCCCGCCCACCACCGCCTCGGCGGTCGAGGTGAAGCGCGCCTTCACATCATTGGTGCCCAGCATCAGCACCAGCACATCCAGCGGCCCGTGGCTTTCCAGCGCAATCTTCAGCCCCGCTTGGCCGTTCATATGCGCCCCCATGATCGGATCATCAAACTGCGCCGTCCGCCCCGGCAGCCCCGCTTCGATCATCTCGCAACCCAGCGCCTGACCCACCCGCGACGGCCAGCGCACCCCGGGCCCAAAGCGGCCGTAAACCGCAATATCCACAATCGGCGGCGTGCCATGCGTGTTGCTATCGCCGAAACACAAAACCACCGCCATGCGATCCTCCCAGATTTTTCCCCACGCTAGGCCCGCCAGCTTTGACCGTAAACCCCCTTCCCCTTTCGCCGCCCTCCCCCCATATATACCGCAACGCTTTGCCTATTCCCGAGGATCTCCATGTTCGGCACGCCCCCCGCTGCAGCCCCCACCTCCGATCTGATCAAAGACAGCTCGGAAGCCACCTTCATGCAAGACGTGATCGCCGAATCGCAAACCACGCCGGTGATCGTCGATTTCTGGGCGCCATGGTGCGGCCCCTGCAAAACCCTTGGCCCGGCGCTGGAAGCTGCCGTCACCGCCGCCAAAGGCCGGGTGAAGATGGTCAAGATCAACGTCGACGAAAATCAGGCCATCGCTGCCCAACTGCAAATCCAGTCGATCCCGACCGTTTACGCCTTCTTCAAAGGCCAACCGGTTGACGGCTTTCAGGGCAACGTCGCGCCGTCGGAAATCAAGCGTTTCGTCGATCACATGGCAGGGCTTGGGCCAGAGCCTGACAACGGCCTTGCCGACGCCATCGAAGCCGCCACCACCATGCTGGACGAAGGCGAATTCGACGACGCCATCGAAACCTTCACCGCCATTCTGGAAGAAGAACCAGAAAACGCCGTGGCCTATGCCGGGTTGATCCGCGCGCATCTGGGCAAGGGCGATCTTGATCTTGCCGAAACCCTGATCACCACCGCGCCCGGCGCGCTTGCCAAGGCGAAAGAGGTGGATGCCACCCGCGCCATGCTGGAACTGGCGCGTCAGGCGGCCTCGGCTGGCCCCGAAAC
>JAHEDL010000494.1 GCA_024641255.1 Pseudorhodobacter sp. | reverse complement strand
TACCAAGCAAGGCGTCTACAAATCTAGGGGCTATTCAGATTGCTGAATAACTTGGCCATTCATCTAGGGCGAATACGAAGACGACATATGCCCGCTAATTGCCCGATCGGCTGCAAACCACAGCGAAATGCTGGACTTCGGCAAGCTGCGTAAGGTTCAATAAACTAAGGCGCACTTTGTCAGCGCGCCTATTTATCGTTACTTTTCATGTGGATTAATGGTGGGAGATAAGGGATTTGAACCCCTGACATCTTCGATGTGAACGAAGCGCTCTACCGCTGAGCTAATCTCCCGTTGGCGCGGTGTTTAGCTGTCTTCGCCGACCTCTGCAAGGGCCTCTTTTTCAGCCTTTTTTCCCTGCTTATTCTCGCTGCCACGGCGCAATTTCAGCGTCATCGCCACACCCTGATCGTCACTGCGCTGGTTTGCGATTCGCAATTTGCCCAGCGGTGGCAGGTTCAAAGATTCGCCCGCTTCCAACGCCTTACCCAGTTCCAACAGCGTGGCTTCCACAATAACCCGCACCTCGCGCTTGTTCTGGTCAGACGTCGAAACCACCCGCTCGATCAGGTCTTTCACCTTCACAACAGACACCAGAGTTGCCGTAGCCTCACCTGTCGCCGCCGTATCCAGCACAGCCCCCTCGGTCGCAGCTAACTTCACGGGCGCCGCCTTTTTTGTGGCATGAGCGGGCGCGGATTTCTTTGCAGGGGCCGTGGCCATCTGTTCACCTTTATAAAATTCATTTCACCTATGATTGGGCAGATTATAGAAACAATATCGTCAAGCCACTGATATTTTCCGGTTTCCGCAAATTAACTATTTATCGTTTCCCGCTTGACCAAATTTCAGACCGACCGCATCCTCATCCTTACTCATTTATAGGAGATGCACATGCGCAAATTGGTTGCTGTTTCCTCGTTGGTTGCTTTGCTTGCCGCTCCGGCCTTTGCTGGTGGCGTCGCAGAACCTGTTATGGAACCCGAAGTTGTCGCCAAGGCAACCTCGTCCAGCGCAGGCGGTATCATCGTTCCGCTGCTGTTGCTGCTGATTATCGCGGCTGCCGTATCCAGCAATGGCACTCAGCCCGGCTGATACGCTTTACCGATTAAAATCCTGAAAAGGCGCATGCGGGTCATGCGCCTTTTTGTTTTTGCAAATGCTGCCCATGCGCACAGGCACATATCCGGAATTGCCGATTGATTTGGCGTGATTCCGCAAACATGCTCGCCGCTTAACCCCAACATCAGAGGCCCTTCATGCGCAGACTATTTGTAACAACATCCGTGGTCGCCCTGCTGGGCCTGCCGGCCTTTGCTGGCGGCGTGGCAGAGCCGGTGATGGAATCAAACGTTGTCGTGCAAGACACCACATCCAGCGCCAGCGGTATCGTGGTGCCGCTGCTGTTGCTTTTGCTGATCGCCGCCGCCGTTGCCGGCAGTGACGGCTCCAGCCCGCCGATCGGCCCATCAGACCGCCGCATCAAGACCGATGTCGAATGGGTGGGCATGGCCAAGGGTCTGCCGATCTATCGCTATCGCTACATCGGCTCGGCCACCCGCTTTGAAGGTGTGATGGCGCAAGATGTTGCGGCGTGGCGCCCCGATGCTGTCGAAACCCTGTCGAACGGCATCCTGGCGGTGCGCTATGATCGCTTGGGACTGCACTTGAAAACCTTGCACTAAGCAGCCCTTGAAAAATGCAAAAAGGCGCGCAGGTCATGCGCGCCTTTTTTAATGTGTTTCACTTAGTGGGCGGTGGCCGAAGGTGGCACGCTGCCCGCCGCAGCCCGCGCAATCGCTGCGGCTTCTTCGGCGGCCTCGTCCCACTCCACCGGCTCTGGCTGACGCACCAAGGCCTGTTTCAGCACTTCGCGCACATTCGTCACCGGAATGATCTGCAGGCCTTCTTTGACGTTATCGGGAATCTCCGACAGGTCTTTGAAGTTTTCTTCCGGAATGAACACCGTCTTGATGCCGCCGCGCAG
Organism: Pseudorhodobacter sp.; assembly: GCA_024641255.1. Classification (GTDB taxonomy): domain Bacteria; phylum Pseudomonadota; class Alphaproteobacteria; order Rhodobacterales; family Rhodobacteraceae; genus Cypionkella. Next base: position 858 of record JAHEDL010000494.1, on the reverse strand, counting down.
CGCCGCCAACAGTTTTTCCTTCAGCCCACCAATCGCCAGCGCGTTGCCGCGCAGGGTGACTTCGCCGGTCATCGCGATGTCTTTGCGCACCGGAATACCGGTGATCACCGACACGATCGAGGTTACCATCGCCAAACCGGCAGATGGCCCGTCTTTCGGCGTCGCCCCTTCGGGAACGTGAACGTGAATGTCCATCGTTTCGAACTTCGGCGGTTTCACCCCCAACTCGGGGCTGATCGACCGCACAAAGGACGCCGCCGCTTCGATGGATTCCTTCATCACATCGCCCAACTTGCCCGTGGTTTTCATCCGGCCCTTGCCCGGCAGCCGCAGCGCTTCGATCTGCAACAGATCGCCGCCCACGCTGGTCCAGGCCAGACCCGTCACCACGCCCACCTGATCGGTGGCTTCCGCCAGACCATAACGATAGCGCTTCACCCCCAGATAGCCTTCCAGCTTATCTTCGGTCACTTCGACAGTTTTCGCCGTTTTCTTGACGATCTCAGTCACAGCTTTGCGCGCCAGCTTGGCGATTTCGCGTTCAAGGTTCCGCACGCCCGCTTCACGCGTATAGGTGCGGATCATCTCGGTCAGCGCGGCATCGGTCACGCTGAATTCGCCCTTCTTCAACGCATGGCCTTCGATCTGCTTGGGAATAAGGTGGCCCTTCGCGATCTCACGCTTTTCGTCTTCGGTGTAGCCAGCCAGAGAAATAATCTCCATCCGGTCCAAAAGCGGCCCCGGCATGTTGTAGCTGTTGGCCGTGGTGATGAACATCACGTTCGACAGATCGTATTCCACCTCAAGATAGTGGTCGACGAAGGTCGAGTTCTGTTCCGGATCCAACACCTCCAACAT